>NZ_JAQMYQ010000054.1:0-36191 GCF_028369275.1 Mitsuaria sp. RG | reverse complement strand
AAGCGAAGCGTAGGGGCCGGATGAATGGAGCGAGGATTTTTTGGTTCCTTTTTGATCCTTCAAAAAGGGACCCGCCGTAAGGGCGGAAAGGTGACTATGCGTCACCATCGCCAATGAATGCGCATAAAAAAATAAAAACAATCATCCCCGAACCCGAACCCTTGCCCAATCCCCCACCAACCGCTATCGTCCAACCCCAAGAAAATTCATCCGATGACTGGACATACCCACCCCGTGCCCCCGCTCATCAAACGCTCCCTGGTAGAACAAGCCGTAGACCAGCTCCGCGACCGCATCGCCAAGGGCACCTGGTCCATAGGCCAACGCCTGCCCACCGAACCGGAGCTGGCCAGCGACCTGGGCATCAGCCGCAACACCGTCCGTGAGGCCATGCGCGTCCTGTCCTTCAGCGGCCTGGTAGAAATCCGCCAGGGCGACGGCAGCTACCTGCGTACCGCCGTCGACCCCTTGCAGGCCGTGCAGGTCATGTCCCGCTGCGCAGTCGAACACGCTCGCGAAACCCGCCATATCCTTGAAGCAGAAGCCATCGGCCTGGCCGCCGTGCGCCGCACCGACGCCGACCTGCAGGCCCTGCGCGAGGCCCTGCAGCACAGCGCGGAGCACTTCCATGGCGACGTCGACGCCTACGTCGAATGCGACCTGGTGTTCCACCAGCGCCTGGTGGACGCCGCCCACAACCCCGCCCTGAGCGAGCTGTACCGCTACTTCTCCAGCGTGGTCCGCGCCGCCCTGCAGCACAACATGACCACCGTCCCCCGTTGCCAGGCCGTGTTCGACCTGCACGGGCAGATCCTCGACGCCCTCGAACAACGTGATCCGGAGCGGGCCAAGCACCTGAGCCGGACCCTCATCGAATCCTGATAACGAGAAGGCCATGGCCGAACAACTGACCCGCAATACCGCTCCCCGCGAGGCGGAGCTCGAAGAACTGCTGATCGACGCCGAAGCCGACGACGAGCAGGTCCAGCAACAACCTGTCGTGCTGCGCAGGCCCTGGCTGTTGCTGCTGGGCCTGGTGCTGGTGGCGCTGAACCTGCGCCCGGCGCTGTCGAGCATGTCGCCGGTGCTCGGGCAGGTGTCCGAAGGGCTGGGGCTCAGCGCATCGCAAGCCGGCCTGTTGACCACCTTGCCGGTACTGTGTCTGGGGCTGTTCGCGCCACTGGCGCCGATCCTGGCGCGACGCTTCGGTAGCGAGCGGGTGATCTTCGGCATTCTGCTGACCCTGGCGCTGGGCATCCTGGTGCGCAGCACACTGGGCGCCACTGGCGTGTTCCTCGGCAGCCTGATGGCGGGGGCGAGCATCGGCATCATCGGCGTGCTGCTGCCAGGTATCGTCAAGCGCGACTTCCCCCAGCACGCCGGTACCCTGACCGGCGTCTACACCATGGCGCTGTGCCTGGGCGCCGCGATGGCCGCCGGGGCCACGGTGCCCTTGACCCGGCACTTCGATGACAGCTGGGCGCTGGGGCTGGGTTTCTGGCTGCTGCCTGCCTTGCTGGCGATGCTGGTCTGGCTGCCCCAGTCCCGTCAGGGCCATGGCGTGCACAAGGTGGCCTACCGGGTACGTGGCCTGTGGCGCGACCCGCTGGCCTGGCAGGTGACCCTGTACATGGGCCTGCAGTCGTCGCTGGCCTACATCGTGTTCGGCTGGTTGCCTTCGATCCTGATCGGCCGCGGGCTGAGCCCGACCGAGGCGGGGCTGGTGCTGTCCGGTTCGGTGATCGTGCAACTGATCAGTTCCCTGAGCGCGCCCTGGCTGGCCACGCGCGGCAAGGACCAGCGCCTGGCCATCGTGGTGGTGATGCTGGTGACCCTGGGCGGGTTGTTCGGTTGCCTGTATGCGCCGATCGAAGGGCTGTGGGGCTGGGCGATCCTGCTCGGCCTGGGGCAGGGAGGTACCTTCTCCCTGGCACTGACCCTGATCGTGCTGCGCTCCGGGGACGCCCATGTGGCGGCGAACCTGTCGAGCATGGCCCAGGGCGTGGGCTACACGCTGGCATCCATGGGGCCGTTCGCGGTTGGCCTGGTGCATGATCTGACCGGAGGCTGGAGCGCGGTGGGCTGGATCTTCGCGGTGCTGGGCGTCGGGGCGATCCTGTTCGGTCTCGGCGCCGGGCGGGCGCTGCATGTGCAGGTCAGCAGCGAGCACGTTTAAGGCGCTGGCTTGACCCGCGATCGTCATTCACGACGCGAATGGGCATGGTGTTGCTGGCATCCAGGCAGTATCTTGCGGGTTTCGCACCTTGCGCAGGAACAGTCCATGAGCGATGCCAACAGCGCCCTGATCACCCGTTTCTACCAGGCCTTCCAGCGCCTGGACGCCGAGGCCATGGTGGCCTGCTACAGCGATGACATCGTCTTCAGCGACCCGGTCTTCGGCACCCTGCGCGGGCGTGACGCGGGTGACATGTGGCGGATGCTCACCGCCCGCGCCAAGGACTTCACCCTGACCTTCGACGACGTGCGCAGCGATGGCGCGCACTGGGTGGCGACCTACCTGTTCAGCCAGACCGGGCGGGTGGTGGTCAACGATATCCAGGCGTGCTTCGTGATTCGCGACGGGCTGATCTGCCAGCACGACGATACCTTCGACCTGTGGCGCTGGGCGCGTCAGGCGCTGGGCATGCCGGGCGTGCTGCTGGGCTGGACGCCGATGCTGCAGAACAAGGTGCGCCAGCAGGCGTTCAAGGGGCTTCGCGCATTCCAGCAGGCGCGCTGAGGCGTTAAGCTGGCGGCCTTCTTCCGTTGCACCGAACCGAGCCGTGAGCGAAACAGCGACTTCCCCCGACTGCAAACCCTGGTACGTCTACCTGGTTCGTGCCGCCAATGGCTCGTTGTACTGCGGTATCAGCGACGATCCGCAGCGGCGTTTCATCAAGCACCAGAAAGGGCAGGGCGCGCGCTATTTCAAGACCAGCCCGGCGCAGGCGCTGGTGTATGTGGAGCAATGGCCGGACAAGGGCGAGGCCTTGCGCCAGGAGCGGTTGGTGAAGAAGCTGCGCAAGGCGGCGAAGGAGGCGTTGGTGGCGTCTTATGCCGGTGTCGGGGGGTAGTGGTCTAGCCGACGGTGGACCGGGTGTCGTCTGTGGTCCTGATAGATCGCTGGGGCTGCTTTGCAGCCCTTTCGCGACGCAAGGCCGCTCCTACAGATGACCGCGTTTCCCTGTAGGAGCGGCCTTGTGCCGCGAAAGGGGCGCAACGCGCCCCCGGCGATTTCAGTCCTTGCGTCGCTTCAACTGGTCGATCAGTTGCGTCGGCAAGCCCTTGATCACCAGCGTCCCCGCTTCTTCGTCATACTCCACCTTCGAGCCCAGCAAATGCGCCTCGAAACTGATCGACAACCCCTCGGCACGCCCAGTAAAGCGGCGGAACTGGTTGAGGGTACGTTTGTCGGCGGGGATCTCCGGCGACAGCCCGTAGTCGCTGTTGCGGATATGGTCGTAGAACGCCTCGGGCCGATCCTCGTCGATCAGGCTGGAGAGCTCTTCCAGCGTCACCGGCTCGCCCAGCTTGGTCTGGGTGGTGGCGTAGTCGACCAGGGTCTGGGTCTTCTCCCGGGCGGACTCTTCCGGCAGGTCTTCCTTCTCGACGAAATCGCTGAAGGCCTTGAGCAGGGTGCGGGTCTCGCCCGGGCCGTCGACGCCTTCCTGGCAGCCGATGAAATCACGGAAATAATCCGAAACCTTCTTGCCGTTCTTGCCCTTGATGAACGAGATGTACTGCTTGGAGTTCTGGTTGTTCTTCCACTCGGACAGGTTGACCCGCGCCGCCAGGTGCAGCTGGCCCAGGTCCAGGTGGCGCGACGGGGTGACGTCGAGTTCGGCGTTGACCGCCACGCCTTCGCTGTGGTGCAGCAGGGCGATGGCCAGGTACTCGGTCATGCCCTGCTGGTAATGGGCGAACAGCACGTGGCCGCCGGTGGACAGGTTGGACTCTTCCATCAGCTTCTGCAGGTGCTCGACCGCGATGCGGCTGAAGGCGGCGAAGTCCTTTTCCTCATCCAGATACTGCTTGAGCCAGCCACTGAACGGGTAGGCGCCGGACTCGCCGTGGAAAAAGCCCCAGGCTTTGCCTTGCTTGGCGTTGTAGCTGTCGTTGAGGTCGGCCAGCAGGTTCTCGATGGCGTCGGAGGCTACCAGTTCGCTGTCGCGCGCATGGAGCACGGCGGGGCTGCCATCGGGCTTCTTGTCGATCAGGTGAACGATGCAATGACGGATTGGCATGGAATTCTCGGTGGTCTGAGCGGTGAAAAGCCGCGCTGCAAAAGTCGCTCAGTTTACCTCAGGGTAGGGGTGATGCAGTGGCCAGATATTGGCACAAATGCCGGTTGTTCGTTTTTTGCTCATTTTTTTGCGATTTTTCCGAAAACCCCCGAAAAACCTGCACAAAATCAATGTCGACAGCGGATATTTCTCGATTCCTGTGGTAGCTTTGCGCGGTCTTGCGCCCCTTGGGTGGCGCATTGCTGGCAGATCGCTTGCGCGGTGTCGAACCAAACGCCGATTTGCGTATCTACATACGCGATCGACGCGGCCTCTGGATTGTCCCGGGCTGGCCCGACCACCGACCAAGCATGCTGCACAACCTCTGATTTGATAGGGAAGGAACACCACCATGGCACTGACCAAAGACCAACTGATTGCCGACATCGCTGAAGCTATCGACGCGCCGAAAACCACCGCGCGTAATGCACTGGAGCAACTGGGCCAGATCGTTGCCGACCAACTGGAAAACGGCGCCGAAATCACCCTGCCAGGCATCGGCAAGCTGAAAGTCTCCGAGCGTCCTGCCCGTACCGGCCGCAACCCTTCGACTGGCGCCGCCATCGAAATCGCTGCCAAGAAAGTCGTCAAGTTCGTTCCAGCCAAAGTGCTGACCGACTCGATCAACAAGTAATTGTTGATGCGTTGACGAAACCGCGCCCGGCTTGCCCGGGCGCGGTTTTTTCATGCCTGTGATTTGCGCGCGGCATGCCATTGCTGGCGTGCGCTGTCGTCCTGGAAACTCCAGGCGACCATGCGGCTCTGCTTCTGTCCCTGGCCCATCTCGACGATGCGCAGGGCCTTCACCCCGGCCTTCTTCAAGGCCGCCTCGATACCCGGCAGGTTGCTGGCCTTGGACACCAGGCTGGTGAACCACAGCACCTGGGTCGCGTATTGCACGCTTTCGCCGACCAGTTGGCTGACGAAGCGGATCTCGCCGCCTTCGCACCACAGTTCGTTGTTCTGCCCGCCGAAGTTCAGTACCGGCAATTTGCGCTTGGGGTCCTGTTTGCCGAGGTTCTTCCACTTGCGCTGGCTGCCGCGGGTGGCTTCCTCGCGGGAGGCATGGAACGGCGGGTTGCACAGGGTGACGTCGAAGCGTTCGTCGGTCTGCAGCAGGCCACTGAGGATATGCCTGGGCTGAGCTTGCTGGCGCAGGCTGATGGCCTTGTCGAGCTTGTTGGCCTGGACGATGGCCTTGGCCGAGGCCAGGGCCACACCGTCGATGTCGGAGCCGGTGAAGCGCCAGCGGTAGTCGCTGTGGCCAAGCAGTGGGTAGATGCAGTTGGCGCCGACGCCGATATCCAGGGCGCGTACCTGGGCGCCGCGGGGGATCTCGCCGGCATTGTCCTCGGCCAGCAGGTCGGCCAGCACGTGGATGTAGTCGGCCCTGCCGGGGATCGGCGGGCACAGGTAGTCGGCCGGAATATCCCAGTGCTGGATGCCGTACTGGGCCTTGAGCAGGGCGCGGTTGAACACCCGCACGGCCTCGGGGTTGGCAAAGTCGATGCTGGGCTTGCCGTAGGGGTTGGTGATGGTGAAGCGGGCCAGGTCCGGGTGCGCCTTGATCAGGGCGGGGAAGTCGTAGCGGCCCTGGTGGCGGTTGCGTGGGTGCAGGGTGGGTTTTTCGGTCATTGTCGGATCCGGTGTTGCCTTGCTGGTCCAGGGGCCGCTTTGCGGCCCTTTCGCGGCACAAGGCCGCTCCTACAGGAAAGCGCAGGCCTGTGAGCCATGCAATTCCCTGTAGGAGCGGCCTTGTGCCGCGAACGAGGGCGAAGCCCTCGCCGGTCAGTCAGCGATGTAGATGATTACAGCGCAGCAATCCGCGCATGCTGCTCGGTGAAGTTGGCCAGGGCCTGCTCCGACTCGGCCAGCTTGGCGCGTTCCTTCTCGATCACCGCAGGCGGTGCCTTGTCGACGAAGGCGGCGTTGGACAGCTTGCCACCGACGCGCTGGACTTCACCCTGCAAACGCTGGATCTCTTTGCTTAGGCGCGCAAGTTCGGCGTCCTTGTCGATCAGGCCGGCCATCGGCACCAGCACCTGCAGATCACCCACCAGCGCGGTGGCCGACAGCGGCGCTTCGTCCTGCTCGCCCAGCACGGTGAACGACTCGACCTTGGCCAGTTTCTTCAGCAGGGCTTCGTTTTCCTGCAGGCGACGCTGGTCGTCGGCGTTGGCGTTCTTCAGGAACAGCGGCAGCGGCTTGCCCGGGCCGATGTTCATCTCGGCGCGGATGTTGCGCAGGCCCACCATCAGCTCCTTGAGCCACTCGATGTCGCCTTCGGCGGCGGCGTCGATGCGGCTTTCGTTCGCTTCAGGCCACGGCTGCAGCATGATGGTCTTGCCTTCGATGCCGGCCAGCGGCGCGATGCGCTGCCAGATCTCTTCGGTGATGAACGGCATGAACGGGTGCGCCAGGCGCAGGGCGACTTCCAGCACGCGCACCAGGGTGCGACGGGTGCCGCGGGCACGCTCGACCGGGGCGTTCTCGTCCCACAGCACCGGCTTGGACAGCTCCAGGTACCAGTCGCAGTACTGGTTCCAGATGAACTCGTACAGGGCCTGGCTGGCCAGGTCGAAGCGGAACTGCTCGAGCTGACGGGTCACTTCGGCTTCAGTGCGCTGCAGCTGCGAGATGATCCAGCGGTCGGCCAGTGACAGCTCGTAGGCCTCGCCGTTCTGGCCGCAATCCTCGCCCTTGTCCAGCACGTAGCGGGCGGCGTTCCAGATCTTGTTGCAGAAGTTGCGGTAGCCTTCGACGCGGCCCATGTCGAACTTGATGTCACGACCGGTGGAGGCCAGCGAGCAGAAGGTGAAGCGCAGGGCGTCGGTGCCGTAGCTGGCGATGCCTTCGGGGAACTCGGCCTTGGTCTGCTTGGCGATCTTCTCGGCAAGCTTGGGCTGCATCATGCCGCTGGTGCGTTTTTCCAGCAGGGCGTCGAGGGTGATGCCGTCGACGATGTCCAGCGGGTCGAGGACGTTGCCCTTGGACTTGGACATCTTCTGACCCTGGCCGTCGCGGACCAGGCCGTGCACGTAGACGGTCTTGAACGGTACCTGCGGGGTGCCGTCCTCGTTCTTGATCAGGTGCATCGTCAGCATGATCATCCGGGCGACCCAGAAGAAGATGATGTCAAAGCCGGTGACCAGCACGTCGGTGGAGTGGAATTTCTTCAGGAACTCGGTCTGCTCCGGCCAGCCGAGGGTGGAGAAGGTCCACAGGCCCGAGCTGAACCAGGTGTCGAGCACGTCGTCATCCTGGCGCAGTTTCATATCGGCGCCGAGGTTGTGCTTGGCGCGCACTTCGGCCTCGTCGCGGCCGACGTAGACCTGGCCGGCCTCGTCGTACCAGGCCGGGATGCGGTGGCCCCACCACAGCTGGCGGCTGATGCACCAGTCCTGGATGTCGCGCATCCAGGAGAAGTACATGTTCTCGTACTGCTTGGGCACGAACTGGATGCGGCCGTCTTCCACGGCGGCGATGGCAGGTTCCGCCAGTGGCTTGGTAGAGACGTACCACTGGTCGGTCAGCCACGGCTCGATGACGGTGCCGGAACGGTCGCCTTTCGGGACTTTCAGGGCGTGATCGTCGATGCTGACCAGCAGGCCTTGGGCGTCGAGGTCGGCAACCATCTGCTTGCGCGCGACGAAGCGGTCGAGGCCGGCGTACTGGGTCGGCAGCGAGGTGTCGAGGCTATCGTTGACGCTGCCGTCGAGGTTGAACGCCTGCACGGCGGCCAGCACGGTGGCGTTCTTGTCGAAGATGTTCAGCAGCGGCAGGTTGTGGCGCTTGCCGACTTCGTAGTCGTTGAAGTCGTGGGCCGGGGTGATCTTCACGCAGCCGGTGCCGAACTCGGGGTCGCAGTAGTCGTCGGCGACGATCGGGATACGACGGCCGACCAGCGGCAGTTCGACGAACTTGCCGATCAGTGCCTGGTAGCGCTCGTCGGCCGGGTTGACGGCGACGGCGACGTCACCGAGCAGGGTTTCCGGACGGGTGGTGGCGACCACCAGGTGGTCCTTGCCTTCGGCGGTCTTGGCGCCGTCTGCCAGCGGATAGCGCAGGTTCCACAGGTGGCCCTTCTCGTCGTGGTTCTCCACTTCGAGGTCGGAAATCGCCGTGTGCAGCTTGGTGTCCCAGTTGACCAGGCGCTTGCCGCGGTAGATCAGGCCGTCTTCGTGCAGGCGCACGAAAGCCTCTTTGACCGCTTCCGACAGGCCGTCGTCCATGGTGAAGCGCTCGCGGCTCCAGTCCACCGACGAGCCCAGGCGGCGGATCTGGCGGCTGATGTTGCCGCCCGATTGATCCTTCCACTCCCAGACCTTCTCCAGGAACTTGTCGCGGCCCAGGTCATGGCGATTCTGGCCCTTGGCCTCGAGCTGGCGCTCCACCAGCATCTGGGTGGCGATACCGGCGTGGTCGGTGCCCGGCTGCCACAGGGTGTCGCGACCCTGCATGCGGCGGAAGCGGATCAGCGCGTCCATGATCGCGTTGTTGAAGCCGTGGCCCATGTGCAGGCTGCCGGTCACGTTCGGCGGCGGGATCATGATGGTGTAGGACTCGCCTGCACCTTGTGGAGCGAAATAGTTCTCGGACTCCCAGGTGTTGTACCAGGAAGTTTCGATGGCGTGCGGCTGGTAGGTCTTATCCATGCGCGGCGGGACCCTTAGGCATTAATTCGGGAAAGCCGGGAAGTATAACGGAGCCGCGAGTTTCAAGCGACAAGCTGCAAGATGCGATGGAGGAACGGGAGACGTGGTAGCAGGCGATGGCCCTTTCGCGGGTAAACCCGCTCCCACAGGTGGTGTGCAACCGTCGGGTTTGCACTGTACCTGTGGGAGCGGGTTTACCCGCGAAGGCCACACCGCGGGGGCGGGTCTTACTCGGAACGCTTGAGCAAGCGCTCCAGCCGCGCATCGAGGCGACGTTTGATCTCGGTCTCGATATGCGGGGTGAAGTCGTTGATCACATCCTGCATGATCAGTTGCGCGGCGGCGCGCAGTTCGGCGTCCAGGTGCAGCAGGGTGTCCTGGCGGCGGGCCTGGGCATCTTCTTCAGGTGCCGGGGCCGCTACCGGCGCTGCCTCGGCGACGGGCGGCGCGGCGGCAGGTTCGTCAAGCAACAGGGGAATCTGCTCCACCGTCTCGGTCAGCAGCGGCGGTTGCAGGTCGGCGTCGCCCAGCAGCTCGCGGATCGATTCAAGATCGTCGAGCAGGTGGGCGGAATGGGTCAGGGAGTTCAGCTGCTTGTCCATCGTCGTCAGAGTCGCTGTAAGCGGTGATCTTGCAGAGCATAGCCCTGTTCGCGGTAGAAACGGAATCGCTCGCGTGCGGCCAGGCGGATGGCCGGTTCCTCGACGACGATTTCGGCGACCCGCTCGAACTGGCCGACGAAGGCGGGAACATCGCCGCCCAGGTTGATCAGCAGGTCACGGTGTTCGCCGGCATCAGTGCCGACACCCAGCGCGACAATGGCGTCCGGGTGCTGTTCGGCGTGGTCGTGGGGCACGAAGGCCTCGCCCTTGAACTGCCACAGGCGCAGGTCGAGCTCGTTGCGTTGCGCCTCGTCCTGGCAATGCAGGTAGACCCGGTGGCCGAGGCGCCAGGCCTTTTCACACAGCTTGCAGGCGAAATCCAGCCGCACCGACAGTGAGTCGCTGGGCAGGATGTAGAAATCGACTTTGCTCATGATCGTTCAGTGCCGGCCGGTGGCGCGTGAGCGCCACCGGCCATGCGCCATCAGGCGCCGGCGCGGTCCAGCAGGTACTGGGTGAGCAGCGGTACCGGGCGGCCCGAGGCGCCCTTGTCCTTGCCGCCGCTGATCCAGGCGGTGCCGGCGATGTCCAGGTGCGCCCAGTGGTAGGCCTTGGCGAAACGCGACAGGAAGCAGCCGGCGGTGATGGTGCCGGCCTTCGGGCCACCGATGTTGGCGATGTCGGCGAACGGGCTGTCCAGTTGCTCCTGGTACTCGTCGAACAGCGGCAGCTGCCAGGCGCGGTCGTCGGCGCGCTTGCCGGCGTCCAGCAGTTGGCCGACCAGCGCGTCGTCGTTGCCCATCAGGCCCGAGGTATGGCTGCCCAGGGCGACGATGCAGGCGCCGGTCAGGGTGGCGATGTCGATCACCGCCTGCGGCTTGAAACGCTCGGCGTAGGTGAGGGTGTCGCACAGCACCAGGCGGCCTTCGGCGTCGGTGTTGAGGATCTCGACGGTCTGCCCGCTCATGGTGGTGACGATGTCGCCCGGACGGGTGGCGCCGCCGCTCGGCATGTTCTCGGCGCAGGCCAGCAGGCACACCAGGTTGATCGGCAGCTGCAGCTCGAGCACGGCGCGCAGGGTGCCGAACACGCTGGCGGCGCCGCACATATCGTACTTCATCTCGTCCATGCCGGCGCCGGGCTTGAGGCTGATGCCGCCGGTGTCGAAGGTGATGCCCTTGCCGACCAGCACGAACGGTTTTTCGCTCTTCTTGCCGCCCTGGTAGTTGAGCACGATCAGCCGCGGCGGCTGGTCGCTGCCCTGGCCCACGGCATAGAACGCGCCCATGCCCAGGTCCTTGATCTTCTTCTCGTCCAGCACCTCGACCTTGAGGCCTTTGTGCGCCTTGCCCAGGTCCTTGGCCTGCTCGGCGAGGAAGCTTGGGTGGCAGACGTTCGGTGGCAGGTTGCCCAGGTCGCGGGTGAAGGCCATGCCGGTGGCGATGGCGCTGGCGTGTTTCACGGCGCGCTCGGCCTCGGCCTGGCCGGCCTTGGCGGTGAGCAGGGTGACTTTCTTCAGGGCGCGGGGTTCGGCCTTCTGGCTCTTGTAGCGATCGAACACGTAGTTGCCGTCCAGCAGGGTCTCGGCCAGCAGGCGGTACTTGCCGTAGTGGCCGTCGCGGCCGGTGACGGCGATGTCGTCCAGGGCCAGCACGGCGTCGCTGCCGCCCAGGCCCTTGAGCACGCCGGCGACGCTGGCGACCAGCTTGCGCCAGGCGCGATCGCCGAGGGCTTCGTCCTTGCCGCTGCCGACCAGCAGCACGCGCTCGGCCTTCAGGCCCGGCAGGCTTTGCAGCAGCAGGGTCTGGCCTGGCTTGCCGGCCAGGTCGCCACGCTTGAGCAGCGCGCTGATTGCGCCTTCGCTGGCCTGGTCGACGGCCTTGGCCGTGGCGCCAAGCTTGCGCCCTTCACCCACGGGTACGACCAAGGTCGCGGTCTTGACGGATACAGCGGCTACGCTCTTTACAACCAATTCCATGTCTGGGGTCCCCGAATGATCTGTCTGTCAGTGGGCGCTGTCTTTCGCAAGCGCTCGGAACACGCGGCTGGCGGGCGATGCCTGCCAGCGGAAAAGCTGCCAGTTTGAGCCTGCCGCGACCACGATGACAACCCCGATATGCGCCATGCTGCGCGGCCAAGTGACAGGCGCCGTCAATCACAGGATAATGCGCGCACTTTTACATGGAGGTTCGCCTTGGCGAACCGGCATTGGTCTTGGCTGTCCGAATCGTTCGTTTGGCTGTCCGCCCCTGACAACCCAGGAGTGTCTGGTTTGATCGTCTTTCGTTATCTGTCCCGCGAGGTCCTGGTGACCTTGAGCGCCGTCAGCGCCGTGCTGCTGGTGATCATCATGAGCGGGCGCTTCATCAAATACCTGGCCCAGGCGGCCCAGGGCGCGCTCGATCCAAGCGTGCTGTTCATGATCATGGGGTTCCGCCTGCCGGGCTTCCTGCAACTGATCCTGCCGCTGGGGCTGTTCCTCGGCATCCTGCTCGCCTATGGCCGGTTGTATCTCGAAAGCGAGATGACCGTGCTGTCGGCCACCGGCATGAGCCAGCAGCGCCTGCTGACCGTGACCATGGTGCCGGCGGCGCTGGTCGCCCTGCTGGTCGCCTGGCTGAGCCTGAGCCTGGCGCCTCTGGGCGTTGCCCAGGTGCAGAAGATCATCGCCCAGCAGGATGCCCTGACCGAGTTCGACACCCTGGTGCCGGGCCGTTTCCAGACCCTGCGCGACGGCTCCCGGGTGACCTACACCGAACAGCTGTCCGATGACCGCATCAAGCTCGGCGGGGTGTTCATCTCCGAGAAGCGCTTCAACCAGGACAAGACCAAGGACCGCGCGCCTTCGGTGCTGGTCGCCGAGAAGGGCCACCAGGAAGTGCAGGCCGACGGCAACCGCTACCTGGTGCTGGAGAACGGCTACCGCTACGACGGCAATCCGGGCCAGGCCGACTACCGGGCGATCAAGTACGACACCTATGGCGTGCTGCTGCCCAAGCCGGAAGTCGCCGAGGAAGTCACCGACCGCGAAGCGATCCCGACGTCCGAACTGTTCGGGCATGAAGGCATTCGCGAGCGAGCCGAGCTGCAATGGCGCCTGTCGCTGCCACTGCTGGTGTTCGTCGTGACGCTGCTGGCGGTGCCGCTGTCGCGCGTCAACCCACGCCAGGGCCGCTTCCTCAAGCTGCTGCCGGCGATCCTTTTGTACATGGCCTATCTGACGATGCTGATTTCCGTGCGTAGCGCCCTGGAGAAGGGCAAGCTGCCCATCTCGCTGGGTATGTGGTGGGTCCATGGCCTGTTCCTGCTGATCGGCCTGGCGCTGATGTATTGGGAGCCGTTGCGCCTCAAACGCGCCGCCCGTCGTGCGGAGGTGGCCCGTGGTTAAACTGGACCGCTACATCGGCAAGAGCGTGCTGCTGGCGATCGCCGCCGTGCTGGGCATCATCCTTGGCCTGGCCTCGCTGTTCGCCCTGATCGACGAACTGAACGACCTGAGTGCCACCTATACCTTCATGGATGCTGGCAGCTTCGTCCTGCTGACCGCGCCGCGCCGTCTCTACGACATGCTACCGATGGCGGCCCTGATCGGCTGCCTGATCGGCCTGGGCAGCCTGGCCAGCAGCAGCGAACTGACCATCATGCGCGCCGCCGGCGTGTCCATCGGGCGCATCGTCTGGGCGGTGATGAAGCCGATGCTGGTGCTGATGCTGGTCGGCCTGCTGATCGGCGAGTACGTGGCCCCGGTGACCGAGAACAAGGCCCAGGCCGACCGATCGCTCGCCCAGGGTGGCGGCGAGGCGCAAAGCTCCAAGCGCGGCATGTGGCACCGCCAGGGCGAGGAGTTCGTGCATATCAACTCGGTGCAGCCCAATGGCCTGCTGCTGGGCGTGACCCGCTACCGCTTCGACGCCGAGCGCAAGATCCAGACCTCCAGCTTTGCCCGCCGGGCGCAGTATGTGGAAGGCAAGTGGATGCTCAACGATGTCTCCACGACCTACTTCCGCGGCGACCACACCGAAGTGGTCAAGAGCCCTGAAGAGGTGTGGGACGTCTCGGTGACGCCGGAGCTGCTCAACACCGTGGTGCTGGCGCCGGAGTCGCTGTCGATCACCGGGCTGTGGGACTACATCCACTACCTGGCCGACCAGGGACTGAACAACTCGCGCTACTGGCTGGCGTTCTGGACCAAGGTCCTGCAACCGCTGGTCACCGCGGCGCTGGTATTGATGGCGATTTCGTTCATCTTCGGCCCGCTGCGTTCCGTGACCCTGGGGCAGCGCGTGTTCACCGGCGTGCTGGTGGGCTTCGTGTTCCGCATCGCCGGGGACCTGCTGGGGCCATCGAGCCAGGTGTTCGGCTTCCCGCCGTTGCTGGCGGTGGTGATCCCAGCGGGGATCTGTGCGCTGGCGGGCTTGTGGTTGATGCGCCGGGCGGGTTGATGGCCTGAGCTGCACAAAGAAGCCGACCCTGGGGTCGGCTTTTTTGTGCGTAACGGGATGATCAGGATTAACTCATCCTATTGTAGGAGCGGCCTTGTGCCGCGAAAGGGGCGCAAAGCGGCCCCAGGGTCTGCGCCACAAGTCAGATTGCCGGGGCCGCTTCGCAGCCCTTTCGCGGCACAAGGCCGCTCCTACAGGGTGGTCGTCGCTCGGGCTATTTCTTGCGTTTGGGCACGCGCACCAGCTGCGTCTCGGAATAGATGTCGTGCCAGCTGCGCTGGCGCTTGTCGATCAACGACCAGAAGAACCCCAGCCCCAGGCACAGCCATGAGGCGATCGACACCACGAAACGCAGCAGCGCCTGCCACAGGCTGATGGCGCTGCCGTCGGCGTTCTGCACGCGCATGCCCCACACTTGCATGCCCAGGGTCTGGCCGCCATGGGTCCAGAATTTGGCGAAGAAGCCGAACAGGGCGAACAGCAGGATCGTCGACAGCAACGGATCGCCATCCAGCGCGCCGGCCTCGGTCAGCTCACGCATGCGCGCCTCGCCGATGATCGCCATCTGGATCATCTTGTAGGCGCCGGCGGTGACGATCAGCAGGGCGGTGCACAGCAGGAAGTCATAGAACATCGCGGCCAGCCGGCGGCCCAGGCCGACGGGGGGGAAGTCACCCTGGGGTGAGAGCAGGGGCTTGGACATGCAGGACGGCTCCGAATGGCGAAGCCGCTATTCTACGGGTAAAAAAAAGCCCCTGCACTTGGCAGGGGCTTTTTGAATTCGGGTAATCGCTTAGGCGACAACCTGAACTTTGTCAGCCTGCAGGCCTTTCTGGCCTTGCACGGCTTCGAAGGTGACTTTCTGGCCTTCTTTCAGGCTCTTGAAGCCGTTGCCTTCGATGGCACGGAAGTGAACAAACAGATCAGCACCGCTCTCAGGGGTGATGAAGCCGTAACCTTTCTCGTCATTGAACCACTTGACGGTACCGTTCTGACGCTCAGCCATTGTCTTATTTCCTATGAAACTTGAATTTTGATGACAGTTTCTTTCACGCTTTTGTAAGTGAAAGACTACTGGGCTGGGTTGCAGGAAAGTAAGAGACGTCGAACGGGTTGTAGCAGATTGCGGCTACTGGCCCAGGTCACGAACTGTTGCGACCCATGCAAACACAGTGCGATGACTCTACGCCAACTGCCGAGCGAAAAACAAGCCCTTGCGGGGGGTGAAAATCAGGGTTTTCCCGATAACCGAACGATTTGTCGGAAACGGCGTGGCGCCTGGGCTGGCGCTATGTTCAGAAGTTATTGGACAGGTTCGAAAACGAATATGTCGAACCCGTCCAAACCACTCATTCAGCCACGGTAGTAACGTTGTGCCACGAAAGGCATTTTGCTGACCTTAAGGGCAACTTGCTTGCCGCGGACCACAGCAAACAGAGCGGTATCCAGTGCGGCATGTTCGCTATCGACATACCCCATTGCCACCGGGGCGCCGAGCGTCGGACCAAATCCACCGCTGCACACCTGGCCGACAATTTTGCCGGTGCCGTCGACAATCTCGGCACCCTCGCGCACCGGGGTGCGTTCCTGCGGCAGCAGGCCTACGCGCTTGCGTGCAACTCCTTGTTGCTGCTGGGCGAATACGGCTGCGGCGCCGGGGAAACCACCGGCACGTGCGCCGTCGGCACGGCGCACCTTGGAGATCGCCCACAGCAGACTGGCCGCGATCGGCGTGGTGGCCGTATTCATGTCGTGGCCATACAGGCACAGGCCGGCTTCCAGGCGCAGCGAGTCGCGTGCCCCCAGGCCGATTGGCTGTACCTCCGGCTCGGCCAGCAGGCGGCGGGCCAGGGCTTCGGTCTTGTCGGCCGGCACGGAAATCTCGAAACCGTCCTCACCGGTGTAGCCCGAGCGGCTGACATAGCAGTCGGCGCCGAGCAGTTGAACGGGCTGGAACTGCATGAACGTCATCTTCGCCACTTCCGGGGCCAGGCGCTCCAGCACCTTGACCGCCGCCGGGCCTTGCAGGGCGAGCAGGGCGCGTTCCTCGAACAGCGGCTGGATCTCGCAGCGATTGCCGATATGCTTGCGCAGGTGCGCCAGGTCCTGGTCCTTGCAGGCGGCGTTGACCACCAGGAACAGGGTGTCGTCACCGAGGTTGGCGACCATCAGGTCGTCGAGGATGCCGCCCTCGGCGTTGGTGAACATGGCGTAGCGCTGCATGCCCACCGGCAGGTCGATGATGTCCACCGGTACCAGGCTTTCCAGGGCCTGGGCGGCGTCGCTGCCGCGCAGGATGATCTGGCCCATGTGCGAGACGTCGAACAGGCCGGCCTGCTCGCGGGTGTGCAGGTGCTCCTTGAGCACGCCCAGCGGGTACTGCACCGGCATGTCGTAGCCGGCGAAGGGCACCATGCGCGCGCCCAGTTCCAGGTGCAGGGCGTGCAGCGGGGTCTTGTGCAGTGTTTCGGACATCGGTGACTCCTCGTTTTTTGTTCGGGTCAACATTCAATGATGTTGACGGCCAGACCGCCGCGGGCGGTCTCCTTGTATTTGCTTTTCATGTCGGCGCCGGTCTGACGCATGGTGCGGATGACCTTGTCGAGGGAGACGTAATGCTGCCCGTCGCCGCGCAGGGCCATGCGCACCGCGTTGATCGCCTTCACCGAGCCCATGGCGTTGCGCTCGATGCAAGGCACCTGGACCAGCCCGCCGATGGGGTCGCAGGTCAGGCCCAGGTTGTGTTCCATGCCGATCTCGGCGGCGTTTTCCACCTGCTGCGGGCTGCCGCCCATCACTTCGCATAGGGCGCCGGCGGCCATCGAGCAGGCCACGCCGACCTCGCCCTGGCAGCCGACCTCGGCACCGGAGATCGAAGCGTTTTCCTTGTAGAGGATGCCGATTGCCGCTGCAGTGAGCAGGAAGCGCACCACGCCGTCTTCATTGGCACCGGGGACGAAGCGCATGTAGTAGTGCAACACCGCCGGGACGATGCCGGCGGCGCCGTTGGTCGGCGCGGTGACCACGCGCCCGCCGTAGGCGTTTTCCTCGTTCACTGCCAGGGCGTAGAGGTTGACCCAGTCGAGTACCGACAGCGCATCGCGCAGGCTGGCCTCTGGATGACGGCTGAGCTGGCGGTACAGCGCCGGTGCGCGGCGCTTGACCTTGAGCCCGCCGGGCAGGATGCCCTCATGCCTGCAACCCGCCTCGACGCAGTCCTGCATCACCTGCCAGATGCGCAGCAGGCCGGCGCGGGTCTCGGCCTCCGGACGCCAGGCGGCTTCGTTGGCCAGCATCACCTGGCTGAACGACAGCTGCTCGGTGGTGCAATGGGCCAGCAATTGCTGGCCGGTCTTGAACGGATAGGCCAGCACGGTGCTGTCCTCGACGATGCGGTCGTGGCCCGCGGCTTCTTCGTCGACCACGAAGCCGCCACCCACCGAGTAGTACTCGCGACTGCGGATCTGCAGGCCGGCGGCGTCGAAGGCGCGAAAGATCATGCCGTTGGGGTGGTATTCCAGCGGCTTGCGGATCATCGCAAGGTGCTGCTTCTCGACGAAGGCGATTTCGTGCTCGCCGAGCAGGCGCAGGCGGCCGCTGTCGCGGATCGCCTGCAGGCGGGCGGGGATGGTTTCGGTGTCGACGGTGTCCGGGTGCTCGCCCTCCAGGCCCAGCAACACGGCCTTGTCGCTGCCGTGGCCCTTGCCGGTGGCGCCGAGCGAGCCGTACAGCTCGGCCTTGATGCTGACCGTGCCGGCCAGCAGGCCGTCACGGCGCAGGCCTTCGGCGAAGCGCGCGGCGGCGCGCATCGGGCCGACCGTGTGCGAGCTGGAGGGGCCGATGCCGATCTTGAACAGGTCGAAGACGCTCAGGGACATGGTGCAACCTCCTGGGTGAGTCGGCATGCGCGGGCGTGGACTGCGTGGGAGCGGGCTTGCCCCGCGATAGGGCCGATACCGCAAATCGCGGGGCAAGCCCGCTCCCACAAAGCCTGCTCCCACAGGCTCACTCCTACATGGAAGAGCTATCAAACGTCCTGATAGCTCTCGATCGACGGGCAGGCGCAGACCAGGTTGCGGTCGCCGAACACGTTGTCGACCCGGCCCACCGGCGGCCAGTACTTGCCTTCCACCAGGCTCGGCAGCGGGTACACCGCCTGCTCGCGGCTGTAGCCGTGGGTCCATTCGCCGGCCAGCTCCGCCGCGGTGTGCGGGGCGTTCTTCAGCGGGTTGTCGTCCTTGTCCAGGCTGCCGTTCTCGACGGCGCGAATCTCCTCGCGGATCTGGATCATCGCGTTGCAGAAGCGGTCCAGTTCCTCTTTGGACTCGCTTTCGGTCGGTTCGATCATCAGCGTGCCGGCCACCGGGAAGGACATGGTCGGGGCGTGGAAGCCGAAGTCGATCAGGCGCTTGGCCACGTCGTCGACGCTGATGCCGCTGGTGTCCTTGAGCGGACGCAGGTCGAGGATGCACTCATGCGCCACCAGGCCGTTGCTGCCGGTGTACAGCACAGGATAGTGCTCTTCCAGGCGACGGGCGATGTAGTTGGCGTTGAGGATCGCCATCTGCGAGGCGCGCTTGAGGCCGGCGCCACCCATCATTCGAATGTACATCCAGGTGATCGGCAGGATGCTGGCGCTGCCGAACGGCGCGGCGCACACGGCGCCCGTGGTGTTCTCCAGCGTCGCGTGGCCGGGCAGGAACGGCGCCAGGTGCGACTTGACGCCGATCGGGCCGACGCCCGGGCCGCCACCGCCGTGGGGGATGCAGAAGGTCTTGTGCAGGTTCAGGTGCGAGACGTCGCCGCCGAACTTGCCCGGTGCGCACAGGCCGACCATGGCGTTCATGTTGGCGCCATCGATGTACACCTGGCCGCCATTGTCGTGGATGATCGCGCAGATCTCGCCGATGGCTTCCTCGAACACGCCGTGGGTCGACGGGTAGGTGATCATGATCGCCGCCAGGCGCTCGCGGTGCTCGATGGCCTTGGCGCGCAGGTCGTCGATGTCGACGTTGCCGCGGGCGTCGCAGGCGGTGACCACCACGCGCATGCCGGCCATGTGCGCGGTGGCGGGGTTGGTGCCGTGGGCCGAGGACGGGATCAGGCAGATGTCGCGGTGGCTGTCGCCACGGCTGCGGTGGTAGGCACGGATCGCCAGGAGGCCTGCGTACTCGCCCTGGGAACCGGCGTTGGGCTGCAGCGATACGGCGTCATAGCCGGTGGCGGCGCAGAGCATGGCCTCCAGCTCGGTGGTCATCTGCAGGTAGCCCTGGCTCTGCTCGGCCGGGGCGAACGGGTGCAGGTTGCCGAACTCGGCCCAGGTCACCGGGATCATCTCGCTGGCGGCGTTGAGCTTCATGGTGCACGAGCCCAGCGGGATCATGCTGCGGTCCAGCGCCAGGTCCTTGTCGGCCAGGCGGCGCAGGTAGCGCATCAGCTCGGTTTCGCTGTGATAGCGGTTGAACACCGGGTGCTCGAGAATGGCCGACTGGCGCAGCAGGCCAGCCGGCAGGCGCACGGCGACAGTGTTGGCCAGGGCGGCGAGGTCCGGGGTGGCCTGGCCGTCGGCGAACAGCTGCCACAAGGCCTCGACATCGGCCTGGCTGCTGGTTTCGTCCAGCGACAGACCCAGATGGGCGGCGTCGACCTGGCGCAGGTTGATGCCCTGGGCGCGGGCCTTGTCGTGCAAGGCGCTGGTAGCGCTGCCGGTGGCCAGGGTCAGGGTATCGAAGAAGTCGCCGGTGACCACTTTCACGCCCAGTTTGGTCAGGCCGGTGGCCAGGATCGCGGTCAGTGCGTGGGTACGCTCGGCGATGCGCTTGAGGCCGGCCGGGCCGTGGTACACGGCGTACATGCTGGCGATGTTGGCCAGCAGCACCTGGGCGGTGCAGATATTGCTGGTGGCCTTCTCGCGGCGGATGTGCTGTTCGCGGGTCTGCATGGCCAGGCGCAGGGCGCTTTTGCCGAAGCGGTCGATCGATACGCCGACCAGGCGCCCCGGCATGTCGCGCTTGAACGCGTCGCGGGTGGCGAAGTAGGCCGCGTGCGGGCCACCGAAGCCCAGCGGCACACCGAAGCGCTGGGCGCTGCCGATGGCCACGTCGGCGTCGAATTCGCCCGGCGGGGTGAGCAGGGTCAGGGCCAGCAGGTCGGCGGCCACGGCCACCAGGGCGCCTGCGGCGTGGAAGCGCTGCACCACTTCGCGGTAGTCGAACACGTCACCGTTGCTGGCCGGGTACTGCAGCAGAGCGCCGAAGAAGGCGCTGACATCGCCCAGTTCACGCTCGTCGCCCACCACCACCTCGATGCCCAGCGGCTCGGCACGGGTGCGCAGCACGTCGAGGGTCTGCGGGTGGCAGTGCGCGGAGGCGAAGAAGGCATGGCTGGCCTTGTTCTTCGACAGGCGCTTGCAGAAGGTCATGGCTTCGGCGGCGGCGGTGGCCTCGTCGAGCAGGGAGGCGTTGGCGATCGGCAGGCCGCTGAGGTCGCTGATCAGGGTCTGGAAGTTCAGCAGCGCTTCCAGGCGGCCTTGGGAGATCTCGGGCTGGTACGGGGTGTAGGCGGTGTACCAGGCCGGGTTTTCCAGCAGGTTGCGCAGGATCGGCGCCGGGGTGTGGGTGTTGTAGTAGCCCTGGCCGATGTAGCTCTTGAACAGCTGGTTTTTGCCGGCGATGGCTTTCAGCGCGGCGAGGGCGTCGGCCTCGCTCTGGCCGTCTTCGCTGCCGAGCACGCTGGTGCCCTTGATGCTGTCGGGGATGACCGCAGCGGTCATCGCCTCCAGCGAGTCGAAGCCCAGGGTGGTGAGCATGGCCTGCTCGTCAGCGGCGCGCGGGCCGATGTGACGGGCGATGAATTCGTTGGCGGTGCCGAGGTTGATGGTCATGGTGCGGTACCTCAGGCGTCGTCGTTGGCTTTGAGCAGGCGGTCGTAGGCGGCCTGGTCGAGCAGGGCGGCCACTTGGCTCATGTCGGCGGGGATGAAGCGGAAGAACCAGCCTTCGCCCAGCGGGTCCTCGTTGACCAGCTCGGGGCTGTCGTTCAGGCCATCGTTGACCGCGACCACTTCACCGGTCAGCGGCATGTACACGCCACTGGCGGCCTTTACCGATTCCACGGTGGAGGCTTCGGCGCCCTTGTCGTACTGCTGCAGTTCCGGCAGTTGCACATAGACCACGTCGCCGAGGGCGTTCTGGGCGTAGGCGGTGATGCCTACGGTGACGCTGCCGTCGGCTTCGACGCGCAGCCATTCGTGATCTTCGGTGAAACGCAACTCGCTCATGGGAATTCCTCGGGAAGCAGGGGGCGTTGGGCGCGGTAGGCTCCGCGCTCTTAAGGTTGGAATTCCCTTAGCAATAATGCGGCCAGATAATAAAAATCCTTATTAATCAATAAGTTAATTATATTCTGTAAGTTTTCTGTCACTCATCTGGAACGAAATCGATACAGATGGGCAGGGATTCAAAAGCGTTGCAGGATCAAACCCTTGCAAAGGCGCATGCAAATGGATGTGTATCGATATCGATACGATGTAATGAAATCGATACGGTTGGTGTAGCCTGAGTCAACCTCGGGTTGGAATTCCGTACTTGCGCAAGCGCTGGGCGATGGCCGTGTGCGAAGTCTGCAAGCGTCCGGCCAACTGCCGGGTCGAGGGGTAGCTGGCATACAGGCGCTGCAACAGTTCGCGCTCGAAATCCCCCACCGCCTGTTCCAGGCTGGCCACCTCGCCATCCTGCCCGCGTGCCACCGAGGTGCCAGCGATGTCCAGGTCATCGATATCCACCAGGTTGCTTTCACAGATGGCCGCGGCGCGGAAGATCACGTTCTGTAGCTGGCGCACGTTGCCCGGCCAGGGATTGGCCAGCAGTGCCGGATGCGTGGCAGGCGCCAGCCGGCAGGCTGGACGCTGGATCTGGGTGCAGGCCTGCTGCATGAAGAACTGCGCCAGCGACAGGATGTCCTGGCCGCGATCGCGCAGCGGCGGGACCTGCAGGTTGAGCACGTTGAGGCGGTAGAACAGGTCTTCGCGGAAAGTGCCTTCGCCGACCATGCGCTCAAGGTCGCGGTGGGTGGCGCTGATGATGCGCACGTCCACTTTCACCTCGCGGTCGCCGCCTACCCGGCGGAAGCTGCCATCGCTCAGAAAACGCAGCAGTTTGGCCTGCAGGTACGGCGACATTTCGCCGATCTCGTCGAGGAACACCGTGCCCTGGTTGGCCAGTTCCATCAGCCCGGGCTTGCCGCCACGTTGCGCGCCGGTGAAAGCGCCGGGGGCATAGCCGAACAGTTCGCTCTCGGCCAGGCTCTCGGGCAGCGCCGCGCAGTTGAGCGCCAGGAACGGTGCGGCATGGCGGCTGCTTATGGCATGGCAGGCGCGGGCCACCAGTTCCTTTCCGGTACCGGTCTCGCCGTGCACCAGCAGCGGTGCGTCGAGGGTGGCCACGCGCAGGGCGCGGGCCTTGAGGGTACGGATGGCCGGGGAGTCGCCGAGCATGGCGTCGAAACCTTCGGCATGGTCGTGGTGCAGGGCCGACAGGCGCTCACCCATGCGGTTGGGCGGGTACAGGGTCAGCAGGCCGCCGGCGTGGGTGATCGGCGTGGCGTCGAGCAGCAGGCTCTGGCCGTTGAGCTGCATCTCGCGCATGGGCAGGTGGAAGTTGTTGTCCAGCAGGGCCTGGAGCAGGTCGGGATCGCCGAACAGCTCGCCCACCGAGCGCCCGGCTGACTCGCGCCCGCACAGGGCGATCAGCGCCGGGTTGGCCAGCAGCACCTTGCCTGCGCTGTCCACCGCCAGCACCGGGTCGCTCATGGCGGCGAGCAGGGCGTCGAGTTGCAGGTGGCGGCGCTGGCCGGGGAGGATGTCGACCACTTGCACCGACTGTACGCCGCGCACCTCGAACAGGGCGTCGTGCAGCTCTTCGAGCACGGCGGGGCTCAGGGTCGGGGCATCGATGTAGACGTTCGGCGGGACCATCTCCACGGCATCGAGGTTGAGGTTGCGGGCACCGAGCAGGGCCAGGACTTCCTGGGTGATGCCGACGCGGTCGATGAAGCTGACGTGGATGCGCATGATGAGCGAGGCTTTGGCCGGGATGGGCGTCAGTATGCCTTGCGATGTCGTTCTAGCCCACTATTGCCGGGGCTGCTGCGCAGCCCTTTCGCGGCACAAGGCCGCTCCTACAGGTGCGTTCGATCCCTGTAGGAGCGGCCTTGTGCCGCGAAAGGGCCGCGCAGCGGCCCCGAGGATCACTCCAGATGCTCTGGCTTGATCGGGTCACCCGATTTCACATCCAGCTTGGTGCGAATGTCTTCGAACATGTAGTCATACAGCTTGTGCGGCGAACCGAGGTTCTCGAACTTCTTCGGTGGCGGCAGGAACGACTGGGCCTTGCGGCTCAACTGCATCAGAAAGCTCGGCAGCACCTGGTCCTTGGCCAGGAAGAACTTTTCGTCCACCGCCTTGCCTTCGATCTTGCCATGCATGCGGAACTGGATGCCGCGGCCTTCACTCGGGTCCGACACGGCCTCGTAGTCGATGCACAGGTCGTAGCTGTGGTCGTTGGTGTTCAGCGCGGTGCGCTCGATATGCACGTGACCAGGTTGATACTGGGCCATGGCGAGTCCTCCGGAAGGTTGAAAACGGCGGGTGCCAGGCACCCGCCAACTGCATTCAACGGTAGCTGATACCGGGCTTGGCGGTGGAAACCCGCGTGCCGGCGGTGCCCTTGACGATGTCCTCGATGTTCTCCAGCGAGCTGATCACCGCCACCTTGCCGGTGTTGCGCGCAAAGTCGCAGGCGGCCTGGACCTTCGGCCCCATGGAGCCGGCGGCAAAGCCCAGTTTTTCGAGCTCGTCCGGATGAGCCTGGGCGATGGCTTTTTTCGTCGGTTTACCGAAATCAATGTACGCCGCGTCGACGTCGGTGGCGATGATCAGCAGGTCGGCTTCCAGTTGTTCGGCGAGCAGCGCCGAGCACAGGTCCTTGTCGATCACCGCCTCGATGCCCTTGAGCTTGCGGTTCTCGTCATACATGGTGGGGATGCCGCCGCCGCCGGCGCAGATCACGATGCTGCTCTTCTCCAGCAGCCACTTGATCGGGCGGATCTCGAAGATGCGCTTGGGTTTCGGGCTGGCCACCACGCGGCGGTACTTGTCGCCGTCGGGCTTGACCACCCAGCCTTTTTCCTTGGCCAGGCGTTCGGCCTCGTCCTTGGCGTAGACCGGGCCGATGAACTTGGTCGGGTCCTTGAACGCCGGGTCGTTGGCGTCCACTTCCACCTGGGTGAGCAGGGTGGCGAACGGCACCTCGAAGGCCAGCAGGTTGCCCAGCTCCTGTTCGATCATGTAGCCGATCATGCCTTCGGTCTCGGCGCCGAGCACGTCCAGCGGATAGGCTTCATCCGGCTTGTACGACAGCCCCTGCAGCGACAGCAGGCCGACCTGCGGGCCGTTGCCGTGGGCGATGACCAGTTCGTTGCCGGGGTGGATCTTGGCGATCTGCTCGGTGGCGGTGCGGATATTGGCGCGCTGGTTGTCGGCGGTCATCGGTTCGCCGCGGCGCAGCAGGGCGTTGCCGCCCAATGCAACAACGATACGCATGGGGAATGTCCTTTAAACGGGGAGTGACGATCCTGTGGGAGCGGGTTTACCCGCGAATGCGTCAGCAGGGCCAGCGATGTCGTCTGGGCTGGCCCTTTCGCGGGTGAACCCGCTCCCACAGGGATCGAGGATGGCCTTAGAGGTCAGCCAGGGTCGACACCAGGATCGCCTTGATCGTGTGCATGCGATTCTCCGCCTGCTCGAAGGCGATGCACGCCGGCGACTCGAACACGTCATCGGTCACTTCGATGCCGTTGGCCAGGTCCGGGTACTGCTCGGCGATCTGCTTGCCGACCTTGGTCTCGGAGTTGTGGAACGCCGGCAGGCAGTGCATGAACTTGGTGCGTGGGTTGCCGGTGGCCTTCATCAGTTCCTTGTTCACCTGATAGGGCTTGAGCTGTTTGATGCGCTCGCCCCAGGCTTCGATCGGCTCGCCCATCGACACCCAGACGTCGGTGTGGACGAAGTCCACGCCCTTGACCGCGGCTTTCGGGTCTTCGGTCAGGGTGATGCGCGCGCCGCTTTCCTCGGCGTACTTGTGGCAGCGCTCGACCAGGTCGTCATGGGGCCACAGGGCCTTGGGCGCGGCGATGCGCACGTCCATGCCGAGTTTGGCGCCGATCAGCAGCAGCGAGTTGCCCATGTTGTTGCGGGCGTCGCCCAGGTAGGCGTAGCTGATGTCGTGCAGCGGCTTGTCGCTGTGCTCGCGCATGGTCAGCACGTCGGCGATCATCTGGGTCGGGTGGTATTCGTCGGTCAGGCCGTTGAACACCGGCACGCCGGCGAACTTGGCCAGTTCCTCGACGATCTCCTGCTTGAAGCCACGGTACTCGATGGCGTCGTACATGCGCCCGAGCACGCGGGCAGTGTCCTTCATGCTCTCCTTGTGGCCGATCTGCGAAGAGTTGGGGTCGATGTAGGTGACGTTGGCGCCCTGGTCGTAGGCGGCGACTTCGAAGGCGCAGCGGGTGCGGGTCGAGGTCTTCTCGAAGATCAGGGCGATGTTGTTGCCCTTCAGGTGCTGCTGCTCGGTGCCGGTGTACTTGGCGCGCTTGAGGTCGCGGGAAAGGTCCAGCAGGTAGCGCAGTTCGCGGGTGCTGTGGTGTTCGAGGCTGAGCAGGTTGCGGTTGTGGATATTGAACGCCATGACGGTTCTCCTTGGATTCGGTGAGGTGCCCGGCCGCTGCCTCGTGGGCGCGGCCGGTTTCGATGGGCGTTAGTAGTCGATAGGGTCGCGCACGATCGGGCAGGTCATGCAGTGGCCGCCGCCGCGGCCCCGGCCCAGCTCGCCGGCGCTGATGGTGATGACCTCGATCCCGGCCTTGCGCAGCAGGGTGTTGGTGTAGGTGTTGCGGTCGTAGCCAATGACCACGCCGGGTTCCACGGCCACCACGTTGTTGCCGTCATCCCATTGTTCGCGTTCGGCGGCGAAGCTGTTGCCGCCGGTCTCTACCACGCGCAATTTCTTGAGGTTGAGCGATTCGGCGACCACCTCGATGAATGATTTGTTCTCGCGGCGCACATCCATGCCATAAGGCTTGCTGCTATCAGGACGGATCACGAACGGCACGATTTCCTTGACCACTTCGGGGAAGATGGTGACCAGATCGCGGTCGCAGAAGCTGAACACGGTGTCCAGGTGCATCGCTGCGCGGGACTTCGGCAGCCCGGCGACCACCACCTTCTCTACCGCACCCTTGGCGAACAGCGATTGCGCCAGTTGGCCGATGGCCTGGCGCGAGCTGCGCTCTCCCATGCCGATCAGCACGACACCATTGCCGATCGGCATCACATCGCCGCCTTCAAGGGTAGCTTTGCCGTGGTCCTTGTCCGGGTCGCCGTACCAGACTTCAAAGTCGGCATTGGTAAATTCGGGGTGGAACTTGTAGATGGCGCTGGTCAACAGAGTCTCTTGGCGTCGCGCCGGCCAGTACATCGGGTTGAGGGTAACGCCACCGTAAATCCAGCAAGTGGTGTCACGGGTGAACTGGGTATTGGGCAGCGGGTCGAGCAGGAAACTGGAGTGGCCGAGGTAATCGCGATACATCTTGATCACGCTCGCGCCTTCGCTGTCGGGCAGGTCTTCACCTGCCACGCCGCCGATCAGGAACTCGGCCAACTTGCGCGGCTCGAGGCCTTCGAGCCAGCTGCGCACTTCGTTTTTCAGGCCGATACCGACAGTGTCGTCGGTGATCTTGCGATCGAGAATCCACTTCAGTGCTTCGGGATTCTGGATGGTCTCGGTCAGCAGATTGTGCATTTCCAGCACTTCGATGCCGCGCTCGCGCATCTTGGTGACGAAGTCGAAGTGGTCGCGCTTGGCCTGGTTGACCCAGATGACGTCATCGAACAGCAACTCGTCGCAGTTGCTCGGGGTCAGGCGCTGGTGCGCAAGGCCTGGGCTGCAGACCATCACTTTGCGCAGTTTGCCGGCTTCGGAGTGAACGCCGTATTTCTGTTTCTCAGTGGACATGGTGAATCCTCCTGTAAAGCGAAGACGTGGGGTTCAGAGAGTCAGGAAACCGTCGTACAGGCCGTAGGCCGCCACCAGGGCGCCCGCGACCACGGCGGCGAAGATCAGTTTTTCCACGCTGGTGAAGATCGGTTGGCCGACCTCGCGCTTGGCCTTGGCGAACAGGATCGCGCCAGGGGCGTAGAGCAGGGCCGAGAGCAGCAGGTATTTCACGCCGCCTGCGTACAGCAGCCAGATTGCGTAGAGCAGGGCGATGCCGCCGATGATCAGGTCTTTCTTGCGTTCGGCCAGGGCCTGTTCGTAGGTCTCGTTGCGCCAGGCCAGCAGGAAGGCGTAGGCCGCCGACCACAGGTAAGGCACCAGGATCATCGAGGTGGCGAGGTAGATCAGCGACAGGTAGGTGCTGTTGGAGAACAGGGTGATGACCAGGAAGATCTGCACCATGGCGTTGGTCAGCCACAGGGCGTTGGCCGGCACATGGTTGGCGTTCTCGCGGCGCAGGAACTCCGGCATGGTGTGGTCCTTGGCGGCGGCGAACATGATCTCGGCGCACAGCAGCACCCATGACAGCAGGGCGCCCAGCAGCGAGATGATCAGGCCGACGCTGATCAGCACCGCGCCCCAGTGGCCGACCACGTGTTCCAGCACCGCGGCCATCGATGGGTTCTGCAGCTTGGCCAGCTCCGGTTGGGTCATCACGCCGAGCGACAGCACGTTGACCAGCACCAGGAACAGCAGCACGGTGACGAAGCCGATGACCGTGGCCTTGCCGACGTCGGAGCGTTTTTCCGCACGGGAAGAGAAGATGCTCGCGCCTTCGATGCCGATGAACACCCACACGGTGACCAGCATCATGTTGCGCACCTGGTTCATCACGCTGCCCAGGTCCGGCGTGCCGACGGCCCAGATGTCCGCGGTAAACACATCGAGCTTGAAGGCGAACAGGCAGATCAGCGCGAACAGCGCCAGCGGCACGACCTTGGCCACGGTGGTGACCAGGTTGATGAAGGCGGCTTCCTTGATGCCGCGCAGCACCAGGAAGTGCACCGCCCACAGCAGAACGGAAGCACCGATCACCGCCGCGGGAGTGTTGCCTTCACCGAATACCGGGAAGAAATACCCCAAGGTGCTGAACAGCAGCACGAAGTAGCCGACGTTGCCCAGCCAGGCACTGATCCAGTAGCCCCAGGCCGAGGAGAAACCCATGTAGTCGCCGAAGCCGGCCTTGGCGTAGGCGTATACCCCGCCGTCAAGGTTTGGCTTGCGGTTGGCCAGGGTCTGGAAGACGAAGGCGAGGGTGAGCATGCCCACCGCGGTGATGGCCCAGCCGATCAGCACGGCGCCGACGCCGGCGCTGGCGGCCATGTTCTGCGGCAACGAGAAGATCCCGCCACCGATCATCGAGCCGACGACAAGTGCAACAAGTGCACCTAGTTTTAGTTTTCCGGGAGAATCAGACATTTAACGACTCCGTACCAGGAGAAAGTTGACCTCAGAATAAATCTGACGCCTGGATCATTCGCTGACTTAGATCAGTTCATGCCCGCATGAAGATCAGAAAAATCCTTCACGCGCCTCCTGGAGGATGCCGACAGCTCTGACGCAGGCCTTGTGCGCTGGCACCTCCATGTCCTTCTAGAGCAAACGCTCCGTTTCGCCTGCGAACTGAGAAGTTAGTCCGTTTTGCGGTTTTCGCAAATTTTTCACAGCAAATAGCGACGGGTTTAGACGATCCGCAAAGTAGTCGACTAATGTGATTTTTATTAAGGTGTCGCTATAGACAACATGGTTATGAGTGCTATAGGTTTAATGGCTTTATTTGATAAAAAACTTGTAACAATAATGTCGGCCAATACGTTCACGCGCGCCCGCGCACGAGGAGCCCCATGAGCGAACCGGGACAGAAACTGCGTCTAGGGGCGCTGATCGCGCTGGTGGTCGGCTCGATGATCGGTGGCGGGATCTTCTCGTTGCCGCAGAACATGGCCGCCCGTGCCGATGTCGGGGCGGTGCTGATCGGCTGGGGCATCACCGCGGTGGGGATGCTGGCGCTGGCCTTCGTGTTCCAGACCCTGGCTAACCGCAAGCCGGAGCTGGACTCCGGGGTGTATGCCTACGCCAAGGCCGGCTTTGGTGATTACATGGGTTTCTCCTCGGCTTGGGGCTACTGGATCAGCGCCTGGCTGGGCAACGTCGGCTACTTCGTGCTGCTGTTCAGCACCCTCGGCTTTTACTTTCCAGTGTTCGGCGAAGGCAACACGCCGGTGGCCATCGGCTGCGCCTCGCTGCTGCTGTGGGCGGTGCATTTCCTGGTGCTGCGCGGCATCAAGGAAGCCGCCTTCATCAACCAGGTGACCACCGTGGCCAAGGTCGTGCCGCTGCTGATGTTCATCGTCATCGCCGCCTTCGCCTTTCGCGCCGACATCTTCACCCGCGACATCTGGGGGCTGAGCAATCCGCAGTTCGGCAGCGTGCTGGAGCAGGTGCGCAACATGATGCTGGTGACAGTGTTCGTGTTTATCGGTATCGAGGGCGCGAGTGTCTATTCGGGGCGGGCGCTGCACCGCTCGGACGTGGGCAAGGCCACCGTGGTCGGTTTTCTCGGCGTGCTGGCGCTGCTGGTGTTGGTCAACGTGCTGTCGCTGGGGGTGATGACCCAGCCGGAGCTGGCTGGCTTGCAGAACCCCTCGCTGGCCTCGGTGCTGGAGCATATCGTCGGGCCCTGGGGGGCGCTGTTGATCAGCATCGGCCTGGCGGTGTCGCTGCTGGGGGCATTGCTGTCGTGGGCGCTGCTGTGCGCCGAGATCCTCTATGCCACCGCCCGGGACAAGACCATGCCGCGCTTCCTGGCGCGGGAGAACGCCAACCAGGTACCGGCCAACGCGCTATGGCTGACCAATGTGATGATCCAGGGCTTCCTGCTGATCACGCTGTTCTCGGCGGGGACCTACACCAGCCTGATCTACCTGGCGTCGTCGATGATCCTGGTGCCGTATTTCTGGTCGGCGGCCTACGCCGTGCTGCTGGCCTGGCGTGGCGAAGGCTACCAGGGACAGGCGGGGCTGCGGCGCAAGGACCTGCTGGTGGCGGCGGTCGCGCTGCTGTACGCGGTCTGGCTGCTGTATGCCGGTGGGCTCAAGTACGTGTTGCTGTCGGCGCTGCTGTATGCGCCCGGGGTGATCCTGTTCGCACGGGCCAAGCGCGAGCAGGGGCAGGTGCTGTTCAGCGCGTGGGAGAAACTGATCTTCGCGGCGGTGCTGGCGGGGGCGGGGCTGGCGGCGTATGCCCTGTACTCGGGGTTGTTGAGCCTTTGACCTTGCAGGTGCCGACTCAACGGCGGTGTCCTTTGGCGCTGTGGCGCAAATGAATCAACCTTGCAGTTCGACGGCGCCTGGTGGCGTCGGACGTTCCGGGCGCGACCAGATCCACAGGTTGCCCAGGGTCATGCCGGCGATGGCGAGGAACACCGGCCAGTGGTGTTCGAGCACGGTCAGCATCAGGCCGGCGCACAGCAGCATGCTGATGGTCGCGCTGACCTTGGCGCGGCGCTGGATCACCTTGCCGTTGCGCCAGTTGTAGAGGATCGGGCCGAACAGCCGGTGGTTCTCCAACCAGGCGGACAGGCGCGGCGAGCTGCGGGTCGCGGCCCAGGCGGCGAGGAGGATGAATTCGGTAGTGGGCAGCCCGGGAATGACGATGGCCACCAGGCCAATGCCCAGGCTGACATAGGCCAGGATCGCGTAGAGCAGGCGGGACAGTTTCGAGCGGGCGATTCGGGTCATGGTCTCACTGCAACGGTGTGGCCGCCCGCGGGCGGCCGGGTAAAGCGTTTCAGGCCAGCGCGGCGTCGGCGGCGTAGGCATGCTTGAGCAGCTCGGTGAAGCGCTCGAAGGCGGCGACCGCGCCACGCTCGGCGGCGGCGTCTTCCTCGGGCGACAGGTCCAGGCTGTCGAGGATGCGGGTGAACTGCTTCCAGCCTTCGGCGCGGCCACCGGCCGGTTCGCCCAGGTGACGGGCACCGAAGGTCTCGGACAGCTCCAGGGCCACGGCGCGCTTGATCAGGAAGGCGGCACCCAGTTTGGAGCCTTCGGAGACGAAGATCCAGCCCAGCGCTTCGCCCAGGCTCGGCTTGCCCAGCGCGCCGGCGAAGGGTGCGGGCACTTCGGTGTCGAGGTCGGCCAGGTCCAGGCGGGCCTGCTCGGCGCGGCAGCGCGCGGCCAGGTCGGGCACGATGGCGATCAGTTGCGGGTCGGTGTACAGCGCCTGCAGCTCGGACTGGAACAGGTACTGGGCAACCACGAAGCGGGCGAAGCTTTCACGGCTGTCGAACGGCTTGTGCGATTTGACCAGGGCGTCCAGCTCGGTGTGCGGGGCGTGGGTGACCTGGTTCAGGCGCTGGGAGCGCAGGGCGGCGCGTTCGGTGGAAGGGGCGGTCATGGGGGCATCCTTGGAAAATGGGGCTGTCTAGTGACAAGACGAAAAGGAAGACGCGGGACAGTAAAAAAACCTCACCTGCGAAGTGAAATCATTCGCAAAACGTGTTTGCTGCTATTCGCGGGTAAACCCGCTCCCACAGGTCTTGCGAGCGACGCGGAACCTGTGGGAGCGGGTTTACCCGCGAAGAAAACAGCGACGGTGTTGGGTCCAGGCCTCAGATATCCCACACCAGGTTGATGGCGAAGTTGCGCCCCGGCGCGGTCAGGCGGTCCAGGTTGGCCGGCTGGGTGACGGCAGCTTCGCCCACACCGTTCTGGTCACCGACCATGGCGTACTTGCGCACGTCGTCCCACTGCCAGTACTTCTTGTCGGCCAGGTTGTACACGCCGCCGTTGATGGTCAGGTCGTCGGTGATCCGGTAGAAGCCGGTCAGGTCCAGCACGCCGTAGCCGGGCGTGCGGAAGTTCGAGCTGGAACCGTCGGGGGCGAAGAACTTGGTATCGTCCACGCGGTTCTTGCGCTTGACCACGGTCCAGCTGAGCTGGGTGCCATAGTCGATCTGCTCGTAGCCCAGGCCGAACACGCCGGTCAGCGGGTTGACGCTGTTCAGCGGTTGGCCGGTGTCGTCGTTGCGCCCGTAGGCATAGGCGATGGAGCCGACGGTGTACAGGCCTTCAGGCGCGCCGAAGCGGTCCAGGTTGAGGCGGCCCTTGACTTCGGCGCCCTTGATGGTGGCGTGCTTGATGTTGTTGGCCTGGAAGGAGGTCCCCAGGTTGGTCGACTGCACGGCCTCTTCGTTGATGAAATCGCGGTACTTGTTGTAGAACACCGCGACATCGAAGTTGCCGGCGTCGAAGTTGCCACGCAGGCCGGTTTCGTAGCTCTTGCTCTTCTCCGGCTCCAGCCCCGGGTTAGGCTCGACCACATAGCCGCCGGCGAGGTTTTCGAAGCGTCCCCAGATCGCCTTGGCGCTCGGCGTGCGGAAACCTTCGGCGTACTGCCCGTACCAGGTGTAGTTGTCGTTGAAGGCATAGGTCACGCCCAGCTTTGGCGATACGCGGTGCCATTTCTTGTCGTCGTCGTTCAGACGGCTTTGCCCGGTGGGGCTGGTGCTCTGCACACCGCGCAGGTATTCGGCGGTCATCTTCGGATCGATGCGGGTGTAGTCGTAGCGAGCGCCCGGCAGGAAGGTCCAGTTGTTCCAGCGGATCTCGTCCTGGGCGAACAGGCTGTAGGTGTTGACGGTCGGATCCGGGAAGTCGCTGACCGGTGCCGGGGTGTCGGCCGGGCTGATCTGGCCGATGAATCGGCAGGCGCCGCCCACCACCAGGCAGGTGCCCTTGCCGGTGCGCAGGCCGGTGATCTTTTCGTGCTTGAGCGTGGTGCCGTAAGTGAGCAGGTGGTCGGTTTCACCGATGCGGAACGCCTTGTCCAGCTGGGCATCAAGCACCCATTGGCGGTCCTTGTAGGTGGTGTCGCGTTCGCGCAGCACCGTGCGGCTGAACGGGAAGTAGATTTCCGAGGTTGCCTGGTCGGTCTTGGCGATCTGGTAGTTCAGGCTCCACTTGACGTGGTCGGCGACCAGCGAATCCAGGCCGAATTCATGATTGATGCCGAAACGCTCGCGGGTGACGGTATCGTTGCCGGTGCGGCTGCGGTACATGCCCAGGGGCGAGCCGCCGTTGAACGGTCCGCCCACTGCGCTGAGGATGTTCTGGTCGCGATCATCCTTGTAGTGCTCGTAGGTCAGCCCGAACCGCGCGTCGTCGGCGTAGTTCCAGCCCAGCTTGGCCAGCACGTTGGTGGTGCGAACGTCTTCGGGGTTGGCTTTGGTCCGGTTGATGCCGGCACCGCCATGCCCGCCATAGGACTCGGTCTCGTGGCCATTGCGCTGGCTCAGGTGCAGCAGGCCGTCGAAGTCACCCTGGCGGCCCGCTACGGTGGCCGAGGTCAGCCAGCTTTCGTCGGCGGAGCTGTAGCCGGTCTTCAGGCGTGCGCCGACATCCTTGCCTGGCTTGATGATGTCTTCCGGGTCGAGGGTGTAGTAGCTCACCGCGCCGCCAATGGCGTTGCTGCCGTACAGCACGGAGGCCGGGCCGCGCAGGATCTCCACGCGCTTGACGATCTCGGGGTCGACATAGTTGCGCTGGGTCTGGGCGTAGGGGCCGTTGAAGAAGCTGTCGGGAATCGACACGCCGTCCACCTGGGTCAGCACCCGGTCGCCATCGATACCGCGGATGTTGTAGCCGTTCAGGCCGCTGCGCTGGCCGGTGCCGGACACCGATACACCGGGTTCGTAGCGCACCAGTTGCTTGATGTCGTTGACGTTCTGCCGGTCCAGTTGCTCACGGGTCTGCACGCTGACGGTGCTCGGTACCTGGCTGACATCCTGGGCGCTGCGGGTGGCGCTGACGGTCACCTGTTGCAGGGCGATGGTGTTGCCGGCGGACTGGCGCTCGAGCACCACGTTGCCGTTGCCGATCTTGCGGTAGCCCAGGCCGGTGCCGCGCAGCAGGCGTTGCAGCGCCATCTCCGGGGGCAGCGAGCCCTGCACGCCCGGCGAGGCCACGCCGTCGGCCAGCTCGGCGCTGAAGCCGACCTGCCAGCCGGTCACCTTGCTGAAGGCGTTGATGGCCTCGACCAGCGGCTGCTGGGTGATGGCGAAGCGGTAGTCGCCCATGCGCGGGCTGCTCGCCTGGGCTGGTTCCACGGCCAGCGCCGGCAGGCTGCAGGCGCCGCTGGCGAGCAGGGCCAGGGTCAGCAGGGACAATTGCCCGCGACGGCGGGTAGAAGTGGACGGGCGGGTCTGACCTGTGGGCATTGAAAGCGCTCCCTGTCGCGCGTGAGTTATAGGCGGTGCTTGTTCTCGTTTTCGAACGAGAATCAATCGTATTGGCTATAACGAGACGGGCGAGGCAGGGCGATCGCGTAAAAAAACTTACCGGGTCAGTTGAGAATCACCACGGCTGGGTACTCGTGCAGTTGCGCCGAGGTGATATGGGCGAGGGCGCGCAGGGTTTCCAGCGGCTGGTCGAGGCGGTAGTTGCCGGTGACCGCGACCTGCTCCAGGTGAGCGTTGCGGTTGATGATAAAGCCCGGGTAGTAGCGGCGGACTTCGGCGAGCACCTGGCTCAGCGGGCAGTTCTCGAACACCAGGCGGCCTTCGATCCAGGCCAGGTCCTTGCTCATGTCGGGGCGCTGGCGCTGGCCGAAGCCCTTGGGGCCGACGCTGATGCTGTCGCCGGCGCTCAGGCGGATGCGCTGGTCGCTCGCGGCCTGCAGGTCGACATCGCCGCGTTGCACCCGCACCTGGGCCTCGCCATCGAGGTAGCGCACGGCGAAGTCGGTGTCGCGCACGCTGGCGCGCAGCGGGCCGGCCTGGACTTCCAGGGGCGGCTGGCTGGTGTTGGATACCTGGAAGTACGCCTCGCCCTGAAGCAGGCGGGCGACCTTGCGGCCTTCGCGCTCGTCGCTGGCGAAGGCCGAATTGGTATTGAGCAGCACCTTGGCACCCGGGTCCAACTCCAGGCGCTGTCGCTCGCCGACCACAGTCAGGTGGTCGGCCTGCAGGCGCACCGGCAGGTTGCCGAAGGTGAACAGCCCGACCAGCAGCACGGCAGCGGTGGCCAGCGGCTTCCAGTGGCTGCGCAGGCGCCCGGCGAGCGAGCGCTTGCGGCTGTGCTGCAGCTGGCCGGCGGCCTGGCGCAGCGAGGCGCCGTTCCACAGCGCTTCGGCCTCGACATAGGCCTCAGCGTTCTCCGGCTCGGCCCCCAGCCAGTGCTCGAAGGCGCGGGTATCGTCTTCGCTGGCGCACTGCAGGCGGATCAACCAGTCCAGCGCCTCCTCGCGGGCACGGGCGCGGGCATCAGGCTCGGCGGGTGACGGGCGAGGCGTGGGGCGGTCGGTCACGGGGGATCCTTGCGAGGGGCTTTTTTTGCGCATGATCAGTGCAGACCCGGTCCATGGCAAGGGCTTTGCGCGGGTCAGCGGCGAGCGGTCACATCACTGGTGACGATCGGCCACGCCCATGCAGATGGCCATGATCAGTTTCAGCTCCTTCTGCACCGTGCTGGCCGAGACCTTCAGCTGCTCGGCGATTTCCAGGTAGCTGGCGCCGTGCAGCCGGCTGAGGATGAAGATGCGCTGCTGGCGCTCGCTGAGCTGGCCGAGGCTGACGCTCAGGTGCTTGAGCAGTTGCTCGGCGTGGGCGGCGTCCTCGCTGCTGGCCGCGGGGGCGGCGACATTGTGCAGGACCTGTTCGGGTACATCGTCCACCAGCGTGCGCGCCTGCACCCGACGTGCGCGCAGGTGGTCCAGGGCCAGGTTGCGGGCGGTCTGGAAAACGAAGGGCTCGAGGTGTTCGATCGGCCGCTCGCCCAGGGCGCGGGTGACCCGCAGGTAGGTTTCCTGCAGCAGGTCCTCGGCGGTGCTGGGGTTGCCCACCATGCGCTGCAAGGTGCGCAGCAGGGTGAGGCGCTGGTTGAGGAACACTGAGTTGAACCGGGACTGACTCACGGGGAAACCTGGTCGCTTTTCGGGTGAATGATAATGCTTATCATCCATGCTCGAGGTCAAGCGCAGAAATGTCACGATCAGGTAAATATTGCGGCTAGCGCGGCCCGTGTAGGAGCGGCCTTGTGCCGCTAAAGGGCCGCAAAGCGGCCCCAGGGATCTGAAATTGCTGGGGCTGCTTCGCAACC
>NZ_JAQMYQ010000053.1:0-37776 GCF_028369275.1 Mitsuaria sp. RG | reverse complement strand
CGCGGGGGGGGGGCGGGGGGGCGGGGGGGGGGGGCGGGGGGGCCCCGCGAAAGGGGCGCAAAGCGCCCCTAGCTCAACCTTCAAAGCTCGTTAAGCCTCCAACTCGACCAACACTGTCCCTTCGCTGACCATATCCCCCTCCTGGCAGAACAGTGCCTTCACTGTCCCGGAGTGCGGCGCCCGAATGCTGTGCTCCATCTTCATCGCCTCCAGCACCACCAGCGCGGTACCGGCCTCGACCACCTGCCCCGGCTCCACCAGTACCCGCACGATACTCCCGTTCATTGGCGCACCCAGCCCGCCCTGATGGCTGTGGCTGGCTTCCGCCGCCGCAATCGGGTCATGGACGCTGACCGCATGCAACTCACCCTGGCACTGCAGGTACAGCGTGCCGCCCCGACGCACCGCCAGGTGACGACGGCGCAGGCCGTCCACGTCATGACACAGCTGCTCCCCCTCCAGGCGATAAGTCGAAGGCGCGCTGCGCTCCAGTGCCACCGCCTGTTCATGCCCGTCGCACTGCAAATGCAGGCTGCTGCGCGCCGGCAAGCCCAGGCGCAGGCCATCACGGGCCGCCCACGGTGAAGCGCGGTCGTCCTGGCGCTGCAGCGCTGGCTCGCCTTGCAGCCACGCCTCGGCGGCGGCTTCCCAGAATTGCGCCGGCAGCGCCTGGGGCGCAGGCAGCAACACGTCCTGATGACGCGGAATGAACCCGGTGTCCAGTTCCGCCTGGGCAAACGCCGGGTGCGCAAGGATGCGACGCAGGAAGGCGATATTGGTCTTCAGCCCGCCAATGGCGAACTCATCGAGCATCGCCAGCAACCGCAGGCGCGCCTGCTCGCGGTCCTGGCCCCAGGCGATCAGCTTGCCCAGCATCGGGTCATAGAACGGCGACACCACGTCGCCTTCGCTGACGCCGCTGTCCACCCGGCGGCCTTCGCCCGGTGCCGACTCGCGGTACAGCGCCAGGGTGCCGGTGGCCGGCAGGAACTCGTTGGCCGGATCCTCCGCATACAGCCGCACCTCGATGGCATGGCCGATCAGCGGTACTTGCTCCTGGGTGATCGGCAGCGGCTCGCCGCAGGCCACGCGGATCTGCCAGGCCACCAGGTCGAGCCCGGTGATGGCCTCGGTGACCGGATGCTCCACCTGCAGGCGGGTGTTCATCTCCATGAAGAAGAACTCGCCGCGGGCATCGAGCAGGAACTCGACAGTGCCGGCGCCCACGTAGCCGATGGCCTGGGCGGCGCGCACCGCGGCCTCGCCCATGGCCTTGCGCAGCTCGGGAGAGAGGCCCGGTGCCGGCGCTTCCTCGACCACTTTCTGGTGGCGGCGCTGGATCGAGCAGTCGCGCTCGTTGAGGTACAGGCAGTTGCCGTGCTGGTCGGCGAACACCTGGATCTCCACATGACGCGGCTTGAGCACGTACTTCTCGACCAACATGCGCGCATCGCCGAACGACGACTGCGCCTCGCGTTGCGCCGAGGCCAGGGCGTCGGCCAGCTGGCTCTCGTCCTCGACCACCTTCATGCCCTTGCCGCCGCCCCCGGCGCTGGCCTTGAGCAGCACCGGGTAGCCAATGCGCTCGGCGGCGGCGCGGAAGGTCTCCAGGTCCTGGGCCTCGCCGTGGTAGCCCGGCACCAGCGGCACGCCGGCGGACTCCATCAGCGCCTTGGCCGCCGACTTGCTGCCCATGGCGTCGATGGCGCTGGCCGGTGGGCCGAGGAAGATCAGACCGGCCTGTTCGATGGCGCGGGCAAAACCGGCGTTCTCCGACAGGAAGCCATAGCCCGGGTGGATCGCCTGGGCGCCGCTGGCCTTGGCGGCGTCGAGCAGCTTGTCGATCACCAGGTAGCTTTCGGCGGCCTTGGTGCCACCGAGGTCTACACGGATATCGGCTTCGCGGCTATGGCGCGCATCGCGGTCGGTGGCGCTGTGCACGGCCACGGTGGTCAGGCCCATGGCCTTGGCGGTGCGCATCACCCGGCAGGCGATCTCGCCGCGGTTGGCGACCAGCAGGGTGGTCAGCGTGGGTCGGCTCATGAGCGCGGCTCCTTGTTGTCTTGCCAGGCGGGGCGGCGTTTTTCCAGGAAGGCGCGCAGGCCCTCCTGGCCTTCGGCGCTGACGCGGATGCGGGCGATGGTGTTCTCGCAGTAGCGACGCAGGGCCGGACTCAGCTCGCCGGCGTCCACTTCGCGCAGCAGGTCCTTGGTGGCGCGCAGCGCCTGCGGGCTGTTCTGCAGCAGGTTATCGACCCAGGCTTCGACCTGGGCGTCCAGCTCGGCGGCCGGGTATACCTCGGCCAGCAGGCCCAGGTCGCGGGCGCGCACGCCGCTGAAACGCTCGGCGGTAAGGGCATAGCGGCGGGCGGCGCGCTCGCCGATGGCCTTGACCACGAACGGGCTGATCACCGCCGGGGCCAGGCCGATGCGCACTTCCGACAGGCACAGCTGCGCGTCCTCGGCGCCGATGGCCATGTCGCAGCAACTGATCAGCCCCAGCGCGCCACCGAAAGCGGCGCCTTGCACCACGGCCAGGGTCGGCGTCTTGAGCCGGTGCAGGGCATACATCAGCTCGCCCAGTTCGTGAGCGTCGTCCAGGTTGGTGTTGAAGTCCAGCTGCGCCGACTGCTGCATCCAGGCCAGGTCCGCGCCGGCGCTGAAGTGCCGGCCACGGCCGCGCAGCACCACGAAGCGCAGGCTGGCGTCTTCGGCCAGCTGGTCGAGGGCGACGATCAGTTCGCGGATCATCTGCGCATTGAAGGCGTTGTTCTTGTCTTCCCGGCTCAGCCACAGGGTGGCGAAGCCGCGAGGGTCCTTGACCAGTTCAAGGGTGGCGAATTCGCTCATGGGTCACATCCGGAAAATGCCGAAGCGGCTCTGTTCGATCGGGGCGTTCAGCGCGGCGGACAACGCCAGGCCGAGCACGTCGCGGGTCTGCGCCGGGTCGATGACGCCGTCGTCCCACAGCCGGGCGCTGGAGTAGTAGGGGTGACCCTGGCGCTCGTACTGGTCGAGGATCGGCTGCTTGAGCTTCTTCTCGTCTTCGCTGCTGAACACCTCACCGCTGCGCTCGCTTTGCTCGCGCTTGACCTGGGCCAGCACGCCAGCCGCCTGTTCGGCGCCCATCACGCCGATGCGGGCGTTGGGCCACATCCACAGGAAGCGCGGGTCGTAGGCGCGGCCGCACATGCCGTAGTTACCGGCGCCGAAGCTGCCGCCGATGATCACCGTGAACTTCGGCACCTGGGCGCAGGCCACCGCGGTCACCAGCTTGGCGCCGTGCTTGGCGATGCCGCCTTCCTCGTACTTCTTGCCGACCATGAAGCCGGTGATGTTCTGCAAGAACAGCAGCGGTATGCCGCGCTGGCAGGCCAGCTCGATGAAGTGCGCGCCTTTTTGTGCAGCTTCGGCGAAGAGGATGCCATTGTTGGCCAGGATCGCCACCGGGTAGCCGTGCAGGTGGGCGAAGCCGCACACCAGGGTGGTGCCGAACAGCGCCTTGAACTCATCGAACACCGAGCCATCGACCAGCCGCGCGATCACCTCGCGCACATCGAACGGCTGCTTGGCGTCGGCCGGGACCACGCCGTACAGCTCCTCGGCGTTGTACAGCGGTGCGATCGGCGCCTGGCATTGCAGCTTGCCCTGCTTGTGCCAGTTGAGGTTGGCGACGCTGCGCCGGGCGATGGCCAGGGCGTGCTCGTCGTTGTCGGCGTAGTGGTCGGCCACGCCGCTGGTGCGGCAGTGCACGTCGGCGCCGCCGAGGTCCTCGGCGCTGACCACTTCACCGGTCGCGGCTTTCACCAAGGGTGGGCCTGCGAGGAAGATGGTCGCCTGCTGGCGCACCATGATCGCTTCGTCGGCCATGGCCGGCACATAGGCGCCGCCGGCGGTGCACGAGCCCATCACCACGGCGATCTGCGGTATCCCCAGGGCGCTCATGTTGGCCTGGTTGAAGAAGATCCGGCCGAAGTGCTCGCGGTCGGGGAACACTTCGTCCTGGCGCGGCAGGTTGGCGCCGCCGGAGTCCACCAGGTAGATGCACGGCAGGCGGTTCTGCAAGGCGATGGTCTGGGCGCGCAGGTGCTTTTTCACCGTCAGCGGGTAATAGGAGCCGCCTTTGACCGTGGCGTCGTTGGCCACGATCATGCACTCCACGCCTTCGACGCGGCCGATGCCGGCGATCACGCCGGCGGCCGGCACGTCTTCGCCGTACACCTCATGGGCGGCCAGCTGGCCGATCTCGAGAAACGCCGAGCCCGGGTCGAGCAGGCGGTCGATTCGCTCGCGGGGCAGCAGCTTGCCCCGCGAGGTATGCCGCTCCTGGGCCTTCGGTCCGCCGCCCTGACTGACCTGGGCGAGCAGGCCGCGCAGGGCCTGGACCTGTTCGAGCATGGCCGCGCTATTGCTGGCGAATTCCGCCGAGCGCGGGTTGATCTGGGTATGCAAGGTAGCCATGGACGCCGGTTCCTTGTGCTCAGCGGGTTTCGTTGAACAGTTCGCGGCCGATCAGCATCCGGCGGATCTCGCTGGTGCCGGCGCCGATCTCGTACAGCTTGGCGTCGCGCAGCAGGCGGCCGGCCGGGAACTCGTTGATGTAGCCGTTGCCGCCAAGGATCTGGATCGCTTCCAGGGCCATCTGCGTGGCGCGCTCGGCGGTGTAGAGGATCACCCCGGCGGCGTCCTTGCGGGTGGTTTCGCTGCGGTCGCAGGCCTGGGCCACGGCGTACAGGTAGGCGCGGCTGGCGTTGAGCTGGGTGTACATGTCGGCGATCTTGCCCTGGATCAGCTGGAACTCGCCGATGCTCTGGCCGAACTGCTTGCGGTCATGGATGTACGGGACTACCAGGTCCATGCAGCTCTGCATGATGCCGGTGGGGCCGCCGGCGAGCACCACGCGCTCGTAGTCCAGGCCGCTCATCAGCACGCGCACGCCGCCGTTGAGCTGGCCGAGGATGTTTTCTTCCGGTACTTCGACGTCATCGAAGAACAGCTCGCAGGTGTTGGAACCGCGCATGCCGAGCTTGTCGAACTTGTTGCTGCGAGTGAAGCCTTTCCAGTCGCGCTCGACGATGAACGCGGTGATGCCGTGGGGGCCCTTGTCCAGGTCGGTCTTGGCGTAGATCACGTAGGTGTTGGCGTCGGGGCCGTTGGTGATCCAGGTCTTGCTGCCGTTGAGCACGTAGCGGTCGCCGCGTTTTTCGGCGCGCAGCTTCATCGACACCACATCGGAGCCGGCGTTGGGCTCGCTCATGGCCAGGGCGCCGATGTGCTCGCCGCTGATCAGCTTGGGCAGGTACTTGAGCTTCTGCTCGTGGGTGCCGTTGCGGTTGATCTGGTTGACGCACAGGTTGGAGTGGGCGCCGTACGACAAGGCCACCGAGGCCGAGGCGCGGCTGATTTCTTCCATCGACACCACGTGGGCCAAGTAGCCCAGGCCGGCGCCGCCGTATTCTTCCGGCACGGTGATGCCCAAGAGGCCCATGTCGCCGAACTTGCGCCACATGTCGGCGGGGAACAGGTTGTCGTGGTCGATCTGCGCGGCGCGCGGGGCCAGTTCGGCGGCGACGAAGGTGCGCACCTGGTCGCGGAGCATGTCGATGGTTTCGCCCAGGGCGAAGTTCAGGCTGGGGTAATGCATGGGAGGCACCTTCTTGTTCTTGAAATTCGAGGTACCACGCCGGCCCTGTAGGAGCGGGCTTGCCCCGCGATGCCCGTCAGAACGGCCAGCAGTACTGCCTGGTCCGGCCTCATCGCGGGGCAAGCCCGCTCCTACAGGGTCGGCGTGATGCGTGGTTGACGTTAACGTAAACCTGCCTTCCGGGGCTGTCAATCGGAACGTCACCTTTACGTAAACGTAAATCTGCGCCAGAGTAATTGCCGCCTGCTTCAGTCATGCCCAGAACAACCACAAGAAGGGACAACCATGCCTCAACCAAGCTACACGCGCGGCCGTCAAGACAAACCATTGCTCACCCTGACCATCGGCCAGGTCTTCGATGCCACCGTCGCCCTTCACGGCGAGCGCGAGGCGCTGGTGGTGCGCCACCAGGGCGTGCGCTACAGCTGGCGCGAGCTGGCCGCCGAGGTCGATGTGCATGCCCGGGCCTTGATGGCGCTGGGCGTGGAGGTGGGCGAGCGGGTCGGCATCTGGGCGCCCAACTGCGCCCAGTGGTGCATCCTGCAACTGGCCACGGCCAAGGTCGGCGCGATCCTGGTCAACATCAACCCGGCCTATCGGGTGGGCGAGCTGGAATACGTGCTGCGCCAGTCCGGCTGCCGCTGGCTGGCGTGCGCCGATGCCTTCAAGACCTCCGACTACCACGCGATGGTGCAGGAGCTGGTACCTGAGCTGGCGGTCCATGCCGTGGGCGAGCTGGCCAGCGAACGCCTGCCCGACCTGCGCGGGGTGATCAGCCTGGCCGCCGAGCCGCCTGCGGGCTTCCTGCCCTGGACCGCGCTGGCCGGGCGGGCAGGGCAGGTGGAACTCACCGCCTACGAGGCCCGGCAACAGGGCCTGCAGTTCGACCAGCCGGTGAACATCCAGTACACCTCCGGCACCACCGGCGCGCCCAAGGGCGCGACCCTGAGCCACTACAACCTGCTCAACAACGGCTACATGGTCGGCGAGAGTCTGGGCCTGACCGAGCAGGACCGCATGGTGATCCCGGTGCCGCTGTACCACTGTTTCGGCATGGTCATGGGCAATCTCGGTTGCATCACCCACGGCAGCACCCTGATCTACCCCAACGACGCCTTCGACGCCGAACTCACCCTGCGCGCCGTGGCCGAGGAGCGCGCCAGCATCCTCTATGGCGTGCCGACCATGTTCATCGCCATGCTCGATCACCCCAGCCGCCCCGTGCTGGACCTGTCCAGCCTGCGCAGCGGCATCATGGCCGGTGCCACCTGCCCGATCGAGGTGATGCGCAAGGTCATCGAGCAGATGCACATGGCCGAGGTACAGATCGCCTATGGCATGACCGAAACCAGCCCGGTCTCGCTGCAGACAGGTCCCGACGATGGCCTGGAGCTGCGCGTGACCACCGTGGGCCGCACCCAGCCGCAGCTGGAGACCAAGCTGGTAGACGCCGACGGGCGCATCGTTGCCCGGGGCGAGATCGGCGAGCTGTGCACCCGGGGCTACAGCGTGATGCTCGGTTACTGGGACAACCTGCAGGCCACCCATGACGCCATCGATCCGGCCGGATGGATGCACACCGGCGACCTGGCGGTGATGGACGATGACGGCTATGTGCGCATCGTCGGGCGCAACAAGGACATGATCATTCGCGGTGGCGAGAACATCTATCCGCGCGAGCTCGAGGAGTTCTTCCACACCCACCCGGCGGTGGCCGAGGCGCAGGTGGTGGGGATTCCGTGCAGCAGGTATGGCGAGGAGGTGGTGGCGTGGATTCGCCTGCATCCCGGACACAGCGCCAGTGCCGAGGAACTGCAACAGTGGTGCAAGGCGCGGCTGGCGCATTTCAAGACGCCACGGCATTTCCGCTTCGTCGATGAGTTTCCGATGACGGTGACGGGGAAGGTGCAGAAGTTCCGGATGCGCGAAATCAGCGTGGAGGAGCTGGGGGGCTAGGCATCGCCTTGTAGACCAGGTCGACCAGCTCGGCAAAGGTGGTGTAGGTCTGGACTTGATCGGGGATGAAGATGCCGAATGTCTCCTCCACGATGGCTTGCAGTTCCACCACGTCGAAACTGTCGGCGCCCAGTTCGTCCATGGCGATGTTCGGGCGGATTCGGTGCAGGCTCTGTTCGAGGAAGCCGGCGAGGATCCATTGCAGGTGGAAGGCGATGTAGAGGCGCGAGCGCATGCCGGAGGTGACCGTCAGAGGGCGGTGCTTCTCTTTACGTGGCTTCGTGAGCGGGCGCCACTGGCAGAAATGCCAGGTGTATCGGACGCAACTTTGTGCTGTCAGGACCGGCCTCATCGCGGGGCAAGCCCGCTCCCACAAGTGCCGTGTCGCCTGCGTGGGAGCGGGCTAGCCCCGCGATGGGGCCGACTCAGGCGGTCAACATTCCACAACCTTGTCTATCCTCTACCTTTCATCGGCGGCTCCTCGCTCGGCGGGTCGCCCACGGTCGGCGGCAGGGTCGGCTTGATCGGCAGCTCGTCCGGATCCTCTTCAGGCACCGGCGGCGGCAAGGTCGGGTCGTCGATGTTCGGGTCGGGTGTCTCCGGTGGAATGGGAATGTTCATGGGCCTGGCCTCGCGGGATGAATGAAGAGGTGTCGCAGGCTTTGACCCAGGCCTGCGCCCGACGCTCATTTTTTTTGAACCCCCGCGCCCGACCACGGCTCTGAACCCTTACCGCCACCAGCCCAGGGGAGCAGGTCGATGTCTGGTAAAGAGCCGTTCGAAAGCGTGCCCATGGCCAACGATCACCCGGACCAGGCCATCAGCCTGTCCCAGGCGCTGCTGGCGCCGCGCATCGTGATCGAGGACGCAAGCCCGGTGCTCGACGGCGGCACCTTCGCCGCCAAGGCGGTGCGCGGGCACAAGGTCGAGGTGACGGCCAAGGTCTACAGCGACGGCCACGACCGCCTGGCGGTAAGCCTGAACTGGCGCCAGGCCCACAGCCGGCGTTGGCACTGCGTGGCGATGCACTCGCCGGGCAACGACCTGTGGCTGGCGGACTTCACCCCCACCGATCTGGGCTTGCACCTGTTCAGCATCGAGGCCTGGATCGACCCTTTCGCCACCTACTGCCATGACCTGGAGAAGAAGTACGCCGCCGGTGTGGACGTGAAACTCGAACTGGAGGAGGGCCGGCTGCTGCTGGGCCAGGGCATCGAGCGCAGCGACGGGCTTTTGCGCGAGCAACTCGAGAGCTTGCAACAGCGCCTGCCGGATTTGCCGATGGATGAACAGGTGATGTTGCTGCTGCACCCCGACGCGGCCCAGCTGATGGCCGAGGCCGAGCACCGCAGCTACCTCACCCGCAGCCGCGAGTTCCCCCTGGATGTGGACCGCGAGGCGGCGCTGTTCGCCAGCTGGTACGAACTGTTCCCGCGCTCGATCACTGACGATGCCGAACGCCACGGCACCTTCGACGACGTGCACCAGCGCCTGCCGATGATCCGCGACATGGGCTTCGACGTGCTGTACTTCCCGCCGATCCACCCCATCGGCATGAAGCACCGCAAGGGCCGCAACAACGCCTTGCAGGCCGAGCCCGGCGACCCCGGCAGCCCTTACGCCATCGGCAGCCCCGAGGGCGGGCACGACGCCATACACCCACAGCTGGGCAGCCGCGAGGACTTCCGCCGGCTGGTCGCCGCCGCCGCCGAGCATGGGCTGGAGATCGCCCTGGACTTCGCCATCCAGTGCTCCCAGGACCACCCCTGGCTCACGGAGCACCCCGGCTGGTTCAGTTGGCGCCCCGACGGCAGCATCCGTTACGCCGAGAACCCGCCGAAGAAGTACCAGGACATCGTCAACGTCGACTTCTACGCCCCCGAATCGGTGCCGAGCCTGTGGCTGGCCTTGCGCGACGTGGTGGTCGGCTGGGTGGAGGAGGGCGTGAAGACCTTCCGCGTCGACAACCCGCACACCAAGCCGCTGCCGTTCTGGCAATGGCTGATCGCCAATGTGCGCAGCCGGCATCCCGAGGTGATCTTCCTCGCCGAGGCCTTCACCCGCCCGGCGATGATGGCGCGCCTGGGCAAGGTCGGTTATGCCCAGAGCTACACCTATTTCACCTGGCGCAACAGCAAGCAGGAACTGCGCGAGTACTTCGAGCAGCTCAACCAGCCGCCGTGGAGCCAGTGCTACCGGCCCAACTTCTTCGTCAACACGCCGGACATCAACCCGTACTTCCTGCAGACCTCGGGCCGCCCCGGCTTTCTCATCCGCGCCGCGCTGGCAACCATGGGCTCGGGCCTGTGGGGCATGTATTCGGGCTTCGAGCTGTGCGAGGGCACGCCGCTGCCGGGCAAGGAGGAGTACCTGGATTCGGAGAAATACGAGATTCGCCCGCGCGATTTCACCCAGCCCGGCAACATCGTCGCCGAAATCGCCCAGCTCAACCGCATCCGCCGGCAGAACCGCGCCCTGCAGACTCACCTGGGGGTGGTGTTCCTCAACTGCTGGAACGATCAGATCCTGTATTTCGCCAAGCGCACGCCCGAGCGTGACAACGTCATCCTGGTGGCCATCAGCCTCGATCCGTACAACGCCCAGGAGGGCAGTTTCGAGCTGCCGTTGTGGGAGTTGGGGCTGGACGACAACGCCGACACCCAGGGCGAGGACCTGATGAATGGCCACCGCTGGACCTGGCATGGCAAGACCCAGTGGATGCGCATCGAACCGTGGCACCAGCCGTTTGGTATCTGGCGCATCGAGAAGCTCCGCTAATCCCCTGTAGGAGCGGCCTTGTGCCGCGAAAGGGGCGCGAAGCGGCCCCAGGTTCTTAGCGACATGACAGATTGCTGGGGCTGCTACGCAGCCCTTTCGCGGCACAAGGCCGCTCCTACAGGGAGTGTGCCGAACCGGAAAATGAAAGGAGTCGCACATGGCCAAGCGTTCCCGCCCGGCAGCCTTCATCGACGATCCGCTGTGGTACAAGGACGCGGTGATCTACCAGTTGCACGTGAAATCGTTCTTCGATTCCAACAACGACGGCATCGGCGATTTCGCAGGGCTTATCGGCAAGCTCGACTACATCGCCGAACTTGGCGTCAACACCCTCTGGCTGCTGCCGTTCTACCCCTCGCCCCGGCGCGACGACGGCTACGACATCGCCGAGTACAAGGCCGTGCACCCGGACTACGGCAGCCTCGCCGATGCCAGGCGCTTCATCGCCGAGGCCCACAAGCGCGGCCTGCGGGTGATCACGGAGCTTGTCATCAACCACACCTCCGACCAGCACCCCTGGTTCCAGCGCGCCCGCCACGCCAGGCGCGGCAGCAAGGCCCGGGACTTCTACGTGTGGTCCGACGACGAGCAAAAGTACGACGGCACACGGATCATCTTCCTCGACACCGAGAAGTCCAACTGGACCTGGGACCCGGTCGCCGGCCAGTATTTCTGGCACCGCTTCTACTCGCACCAGCCGGACCTGAACTTCGACAACCCGCAAGTGCTCAAGGCCGTGATCGGCGTGATGCGCTACTGGCTCGACATCGGCGTCGACGGCCTGCGCCTGGATGCCATCCCGTACCTGATCGAGCGCGACGGCACCAACAACGAGAACCTCCCCGAAACCCACACCGTGCTCAAGGCCATCCGCGCCGAGATCGACGCCAACTACCCCGACCGCATGCTGCTGGCCGAGGCCAACCAGTGGCCGGAGGACACCCGCCCGTACTTCGGTGAAGGCGACGGCGACGAATGCCACATGGCCTTCCACTTCCCGTTGATGCCGCGCATGTACATGGCCCTGGCCATGGAGGACCGCTTCCCGATCACCGATATCCTGCGCCAGACCCCGGAGATCCCGGCCAACTGCCAATGGGCGATCTTCCTGCGCAACCACGATGAACTGACCCTGGAGATGGTCACCGACCGCGAGCGCGACTACCTGTGGAACTACTACGCCGAGGACCGCCGCGCGCGCATCAACCTCGGCATCCGCCGGCGCCTGGCGCCGTTGCTGCAGCGCGACCGGCGGCGCATCGAACTGCTGACCAGCCTGCTGCTGTCGATGCCCGGCACCCCGACCCTGTACTACGGCGACGAGCTGGGCATGGGCGACAACATCTACCTGGGCGACCGCGACGGCGTGCGCACGCCCATGCAATGGTCGCCGGACCGCAACGGCGGTTTCTCCCGGGCCGATCCGCAGCGCCTGGTGCTGCCGCCGATCATGGACCCGCTGTACGGCTACCAGACCATCAACGTCGAGGCCCAGGCCCACGACCCGCATTCATTGCTCAACTGGAACCGCCGCCTGCTGGCGGTGCGCAGCCAGCAGAAAGCCTTTGGCCGGGGCAGCATGAAGATGCTGACGCCGAGCAATCGACGGATTCTCGCCTATATCCGCGAATACACCGATGCCGACGGCAACAGCGAGATTGTGCTGTGCGTGGCCAATGTCTCGCGGGCGGCCCAGGCGGCGGAACTGGAGTTGTCGCAGTACGCCGGCAAGGTGCCAGTGGAAATGCTCGGCGGCAGCGCCTTCCCGCCCATCGGCCAGCTGCCGTTCCTGCTGACCCTGCCGCCCTATGGTTTCTACTGGTTCCTGCTGGCCAGCCACGACCGCATGCCGAGCTGGCATGTCCAGCCTGCCGAGGGTCTGCCCGAGCTGACCACCCTGGTGCTGCGCAAGCGCATGGAGGAGCTGCTCGAGTCGCCATCGCGCGAGACCTTGCAGGCATCCATCCTGCCGCAATACCTGCCCAAGCGCCGCTGGTTTGCCGGCAAGGAAGGGCCCATTGACCAGGTACGCCTGAGCTATGGCGTGCGCTTCGCCACCACGGCGCTGCCGGTGCTGCTCGCCGAGCTGGAGGTGTACAGCGAGGGCGTCGTCACTCACTACCAGTTGCCCTTCGGCCTGCTGCCGGAGGAGCAGATCAACGCGGCGCTGCCTCAGCAACTGGCGCTGTCGCGGGTGCGCCGTGGCCGCCAGGTGGGGCTGATCACCGATGCCTTCGTGCTCGAACCGTTCATTCGCGCCGTGCTCAAGGGCTGCCAGGAGGGCCTGCGCCTGCCCTGTGGCGATGGCCTGGGCGAGCTGCATTTCCATCGCACCGAGGCATTGGCCGCGCTGCAGCTCGATGAGCAGAGCGAGGTGCGCTACCTGGGCGCCGAGCAGTCCAACAGCTCGGTGGTGGTCGGCGGCAGCCTGGTGCTCAAGCTGATCCGCCGGGTGAACCCGGGGGTGCATCCGGAGCTTGAGATGAGCGCCTACCTGACCGCTGCGGGCTTTGCCAATATCTCGCCCCTGCTGGCCTGGATCAGCCGTGTCGATGACAGTGGCCAGCCCCATCTGCTGATGATCGCCCAGGGCTACCTGAGCAACCAGGGCGACGCCTGGGATTGGACGCAGAACACCCTGGAACGGGCGATTCGCGACCAGATGGAACCGGGTAGCGTCGAACAGGAGGCGCATACCGATGCCCTGGCCGAGCTGACCGGCTTCGCCGCCTTGCTCGGCCAACGCCTGGGCGAGATGCATCTGCTGCTGGCCGCGCCGAGCGACGACAAGGCGTTCCAGTCTCGTCCGAGCGATGCCCAGGACAGCGAGCGCTGGAGCCGGCAGATCAGCGCCGACCTGACCCGTGCCCTCGACCTGCTGGCCCAGCACCGCGATACCCTGGACCGCGACAGCCAGGCCCTGGTCGACGACCTGCAGCAACAGCGTGAAGGCCTGCAGCAGCACGTCGACAACCTCGCCCGGCAGGCCCGGGGCGGCCTGCTGATGCGCGTGCACGGCGACCTGCACCTGGGCCAGGTGCTGGTGGTGCAGGGCGACGCCTACCTGATCGATTTCGAGGGCGAGCCGGCGCGCCCGCTGGACGAGCGCCGGGCGAAACACAGCCCGTACAAGGATGTCAGCGGCGTGCTGCGCTCCTTCGACTATGCTGCTGCGATGATCCTGCGCAGCGCCTCGGCGGTCGACCTGTCCGACGCGGCGCGCCAGGCCCGGCAGCGGGTCGCCCGGCAGTACCTGCATCAGTCGCGTCACGCCTTCGTCGAAGCCTACGGGCTGGCTACCGCTGCCATGCCCCACGCCTGGCAGCAGGCCGAGGGCGAACGCGCGGCGCTGGAGCTGTTCTGCCTGGAGAAGGCCGCCTACGAAATCACCTATGAAGCCGAAAACCGGCCAAGTTGGCTGGCCGTGCCTTTGCATGGTCTGCATGGACTGATCAGTACCTGGGGGGAGGGGTGAGCCATTCCAGGTTGAACACGAATCTCTGTGGGAGCGGGCTTGCCCGCGAACACCGGCAAAGCCGGTGCCATGTACCAAGTCGCCTGCTTCGCGGGCAAGCCCGCTCCCACAGAGGCCCGGATGGGCAGCATTGAATAATTTGATAAGGGGCAGTGAGATGAATGCAACCACGCGTGACAACGGCGGCCTTCGGCAACGGGACCTCGACGCCCTGGTCCGCGCCGAGCACGCCGACCCATTTGCCGTGCTGGGTCCCCATGGCGACGGTGCGGGCGGCCTGTTCGTCCGCGCTTTCCTGCCTAATGCCCTGAATGCACGACTGCTGACGCGCCAGGATGGGCAAGTGCTTGCCGAAATGGTGCAGGGCAGCGTGCCGGGGCTGTTCACCGCGCACCTCGATGAGGCACAGGCCTACCTGCTGCAGATCGGCTGGGCCGGCGGCGAGCAGGTGACCGAGGACCCCTACAGCTTTGGCCCGCAACTGGGCGACATGGACATGCATCTGTTCGCCGAAGGCAACCACCGCGACCTGGCCGGGCGCTTCGGCGCCCAGCCGACGCAAGTGGAAGGCATCGCGGGGGTGTGTTTCTCGGTCTGGGCGCCCAACGCCAGGCGGGTGTCGGTGGTCGGCGACTTCAACAACTGGGACGGCCGCCGTCACCCCATGCGCCTGCGCCACGGTGCCGGGGTGTGGGAGCTGTTCGTGCCCAGGCTCGGCGTGGGCGAGACTTACAAGTTCGAAGTATTGGGCGCGGACGGCGTGCTGCCACTCAAGGCCGACCCCCTGGCCCGTGCCACCGAACTGCCGCCGAGCACCGCCTCGAAGGTGGCCGGTGCCCTGGCCCACGACTGGCGCGATGGCCAGTGGATGGAGCAGCGCGCCCAACGGCATGCCTACAGCGCGCCGCTGTCGATCTACGAACTGCACGTCGGCTCCTGGCGCTGCGAGCTGGACGATGCCGGCGAAGTCGCGCGCTTCTACAACTGGCGCGAGCTGGCCGAGCGCCTGGTGCCCTACGTGCAGGAGCTGGGCTTCACCCATATCGAACTGATGCCGATCATGGAACACCCCTTCGGCGGCTCCTGGGGCTACCAGCCGCTGTCGCTGTTCGCGCCGACCTCGCGCTATGGCAGCGCCGAGGACTTCGCCTTCTTCGTCGATGCCTGCCACCAGGGCGGCATCGGCGTGCTCCTCGACTGGGTGCCGGCGCATTTCCCCACCGACGAGCATGGCCTGGCGCGCTTCGACGGCACCGCGCTGTACGAGTACGACAACCCGCTGGAAGGCTTCCACCAGGACTGGAACACGCTGATCTACAACCTCGGTCGCAACGAGGTGCGCGGCTTCATGCTGGCCTCGGCGCTGCACTGGCTCAAGCACTTCCACATCGACGGCCTGCGCGTGGACGCGGTGGCCTCGATGCTTTACCGCGATTATTCGCGCAAGGCCGGCGAATGGGTGCCCAACCGCCACGGCGGGCGCGAGAACCTCGAGGCCATCGACTTCATCCGCCACCTCAACGGCGTCGCCGCCCATGAGGCGCCGGGCGCGTTGATCATCGCCGAGGAGTCCACCGCCTGGCCCGGCGTCAGCCAGCCGGTGCAGCAGGGCGGCCTGGGCTTCGCCTACAAGTGGAACATGGGCTGGATGCACGACACCCTGCACTACATCCAGAACGATCCGGTGCACCGAACCTACCACCACAACGAGATGAGTTTCGGGCTGATCTACGCCTATTCCGAGCATTTCATCCTGCCGATCTCCCACGACGAAGTGGTCCACGGCAAGCATTCGCTGATCGACAAGATGCCCGGCGATCGCTGGCAGAAGTTCGCCAACCTGCGGGCGTACCTGGCGTTCATGTGGACCCACCCGGGCAAGAAGCTGCTGTTCATGGGCTGCGAGTTCGGCCAGTGGCGCGAGTGGAACCATGACCAGCAACTGGACTGGTACCTGCTGCAGTACTCCGAGCACCAGGGCGTGCAGAAGCTGGTGGCCGACCTCAACCGCCTGTACCGCGAACTGCCGGCGTTGCACGAGCTGGACTGCCAGCCCCAGGGCTTCCAGTGGCTGATCGGCGACGACGCGCATAACAGCGTGTACGCCTGGTTGCGCTGGAGCAGCCAGGGCGAGCCACTGCTGGTGGTGGCCAACTTCACGCCGGTGCCGCGGGAGGGTTACCGCATTGGCGTGCCGTTTGGCGAGCACTGGCAAGAATTGCTCAATAGCGATGCCGAGCTGTATGCCGGGTCGAACGTGGGGAACCTGGGGGCGGTAGCCAGCGAAGCGATCGCCAGCCATGGCCAGCCATTGTCGCTGGCGCTGAACCTGCCGCCGTTGGGGGTGTTGGTGATGAAGCCGGCCTGATGGGTTTCTCTCTCCCTGTAGGAGCGGCCTTGTGCCGCGAAAGGGCTGCAAAGCAGCCCCGGCGATTGATGCATCAACGCTGAAATCCTGGGGCCGCTTTGCGGCCCTTTCGCGGCACAAGGCCGCTCCTACAGGAGTGCGGTGGTCGTCTACCAACGCATCCTGACCCCCAAACTGCCAATCAACCCGTTCAGGTCATTGTCATCCACATCGGAGCTGTAGTCGGCACTGACGAACAGCGCCACGTTCGGCGTCACCCGCGCCACCAGGCCCAAGCCCAGTTCCACCGTGGCGGCGCTGCGCGAGCTGGAGATCTTGTCGACCTGGTCCAGCTTCACCGGGTCGGCGTTGCTGAAGTCGTACCAGACGTTGGTGCGCACATAGGGTTCGATGGGCATGCCGCGCACTTCGTAGCGCGCCGACAGCTTGGCACCGACCCGGCCGCTCCAGCTGGGCTGGCTGTCGAAGGCCTGCAGGGTTTCCTCCTGCACCTGGCTACCGGGGAAGAACTGCTGGTTGATCAACTGCGCCTGGGGCTCGATCACCCAGCCGGCGCCCAGGCCGATGGGGTAGCCGCCCTCCACCGAGAAGGTCATCGCGTGGCCGCTGTCATCGAGCCGCTGGCCGGCCTGGGAGCGGCCGTTGACGTCGATGCGCGTGCCCATGGCCACGGCGTCCACGTGCCAGCCCTGCTCGTGGGTCATGCTCCAGTACACGCCCAGGCTCTCGCCGCTGAGGTTGACCGCGTCGCGCTGCTTGTCGCCCAGCAGCGGGCGCATGCCGTTGAAGGTGCTCTGCAGGTTGTTGTGGCCGACGAAGATCCCCGCGCGGTGCACGTTGCCGCCGCTGGTTTCACGCACGAACAAGTCCGGTCCGATCATCATCTGCTGGCTGGGCGCCTCCACCTGCGCCGGCGGCTGGGCGCCCGGGCGCGGCGCGCCGGGGAAGAACTGCGCCCACTGGCTGGCGATATGGTCGCTGTCGGGCTGGCCATGACGTTCACCCATGCGCTCGGAGAAGGCGCTGAGCAGGCCCTGGTTGAGGCCGCTGACGCTGACCGGATCGAGCGACAATCGTGGCACCTCGGGCTGCGCCAGGACAGGGGCGAAGGGTTCGCCCTCCTGCGATTCGAAGGCGAAGGTTTCCACCGGGGTTGCCAAGAGCAGCGACGTGGAAACCGCACAGAAAAAAGCGTCGAAGCGCGAGGGATTCGAGGTGCTTTTCATGGCGGATCTCCTGTTGATGTATGAGTGAACAGCCCAAGACCTGGCCTGATGTCACGAGCTGTACGACAAGAACAGGGGGCGACAGGTACCAGCGCACCAGCCTTCTGCAGAGCGCACGAGGGCGCGCGCTAGAGGCCCGGCACGAGTTTTTACGTCTGGTGATTACTGTTCAGCTAAGGAGAGGACGGCGCTTGCGTCAAGAAAGCGTGAAAGGATCGAAAAATGCCTGTTTGACTATTTAACTTGTTGAATTTGCGTAAATTTGAAAGACGCATATCGATAATGGTGATTTACCGCCTCGCGGCTATGCCGAATCGTTGCTACAACCGCACTTCTACCGCCAGCGGCAGATGGTCGGACAGGTGGGTCCAGGGCTTGTTGCCGAGGATTCTCGGTGCGTGGCTATCGGCGTTGCGCAGGTAGATGCGGTCCAGGCGCAGCAGCGGCAGGCGCGCGGGGTAGGTGCGGGCCAGCAGGCCGTGGTGGCGCTCGAAGGCCTCGTGCAGGCCGTGCTGCAGCCCGAGGGTGTGGTTGCCGCGCAGCTGCCAGTCGTTGAAGTCGCCGGCGATGATCACCGGGGCGTTGGCGGGCAGGGCGTCGAGCAGCCGGCGCAGCAGGTGCAGCTGTTGCTGGCGGTGGCGCTCGAGCAACGACAGGTGCACGCAGATGGCATGCACCTGGCGCTGCCCGGGCAGGTCCAGCACGCAGTGCAGCAGGCCGCGGCGCTCGGGGCCGGTGATCGACACGTCGAGGTTGCGGTGCTCGATGATCGGGTACTTGGACAGCAGCGCGTTGCCGTGGTGGCCGTCTGGGTAGACTGCGTTGCGGCCGTAGGCGAAGTCGCTCCACATGCTGTCGGCGAGGAACTCGTACTGCGAGGTCCGTGGCCAGCCGGGGTAGCGCGCGGCATGGCGGTCGTGGCTGCCGAGCACTTCCTGGAGGAACACGATGTCGGCCTCGGTGCTGCGCACCGCCTCGCGCAGCTCCGGCAGGATGAAGCGCCGGTTGAAGGCGGTGAAGCCCTTGTGGGTGTTGACCGTCAGCACCTTGACCCGATGCACGGCCGGGGCCTGGTTGACGTTGGCGAAACCTGGACTGCTCACGACGGCTCCTGTTGGTAAATCCCGTTGCGGGGGCGGGTTTCGTGGGAGCGGGCTTGCCCCGCGATGGGGGCCAACTGAACAGCTCGATGGCCTTCTCGGCCCTCATCGCGGGGCAAGCCCGCTCCCACGAAGCCCTATCCCACGCAGTGTAGGACCGAAAACGCCCATTGCCGGTTCAGTCCTCCTCCCGCTGCAGCACCAGCAACAGCAACGACCGCCCCTTGACCTCGAACACCGTGTCGAACGCCAGGTGCTGCGGCTTGCGCAGCTCGGGTCGGTCGGTGTCCACCAGGCAGCTCCAGTAGTCGCCCTCCGGCACCGCCGGCAGGGTGAACGGCACCACGTCGTGATAGGCGTTGACAATCAACAGCATGGTTGCCTCGGCGCCCGGCCGGGCGATGCCGCTGACCTGGGCGCGGCCGTCCATCAGCATGCCCAGGCAGCGCCCGTGCGGGTCCTCCCACTGCTCGACGGTCATCTCGCTGGCATCCGGGGCCAGCCAGGTGACGTCCTTGACCCCGATCGCCTCGTTGTAGTCGCCGACCAGAAAGCGCGAGCGGCGCAGGATCGGGTAGGCCAGGCGCAGGCGGGTCAGGCGCCTGACGAAGGCCATCAGCGCCTTGCCATCCTCATCCAGGTCCCAGTTCACCCAGCCGATCTCGCTGTCCTGGCAGTAGGCGTTGTTGTTGCCGTGCTGGGTGCGGCTGAACTCGTCGCCGGCGACGATCATCGGCGTGCCCTGGGCCAGCAGCAAGGTGGCGAAGTAGTTGCGCATCTGGCGCATGCGCAGGGCATTGATCGCCGGGTCGTCGGTGGGGCCTTCGACGCCGCAGTTCCACGACAGGTTGTTGTTGGTGCCGTCCTGGTTGTTCTCGTCGTTGTCCTCGTTGTGCTTGTCGTTGTACGACACCAGGTCGCGCAGGGTGAAACCGTCATGGGCGGTGACGAAGTTGACCGAGGCATAGGGGCGCCGGCCACGGTTGTTGAACAGGTCGCCCGAGGCGGTGATGCGCGAGGCGAAGTCGGCGAGCATGCCTTCGTCGCCCTTCCAGAAGCTGCGCACGGTGTCGCGGAAGCGATCGTTCCACTCGGCCCAGCCGGGGGCGAAGTTGCCCACCTGGTAGCCGCCCGGGCCGCAGTCCCAAGGTTCGGCGATCAGCTTGGTCTGGCTGAGCATCGGGTCCTGGCGGCAGGCGACGAGAAAACCGTGACGCTCGCTGTAGCCGTCGTGATAGCGGCCGAGAATGGTCGCCAGGTCGAAGCGAAAGCCGTCCACGTGCATCTCGCCGGCCCAGTAGCGCAGCGAATCGGTGACCAGTTGCAGCACCCGGGGGTGGCTCAGGTCGAGGGTGTTGCCGGTGCCCGAATCATTGATGTAGAAACGCCGGTCGTCGGGCATCAGGCGGTAGTACGAGGCGTTGTCGATGCCTCGCATCGACAGGGTCGGGCCGCGTTCGTTGCCCTCGGCGGTGTGGTTGTAGACCACGTCGAGGATCACCTCGAGCCCGGCGTCGTGCAGGTGCGCGACCATTTCCTTGAACTCGGCGATCTTGCCGCTGGCCAGGTAGCGCGGATGGGGCGCGAAGAAGGCGATGCTGTTGTAGCCCCAGTAGTTGTTCAGGCCCTTGTCCAGCAGGTGCTGGTCGTTGACAAAGGCGTGGATCGGCAGCAGTTCGATGCTCGACACGCCGAGTTCCTTGATATGCGCCAGCAGCTCGTCGTTGGCAAGCCCCGCGAAGGTGCCGCGCAGGTGCTCAGGCACCGCCGGATGGCGCATGCTGATGCCGCGGGTGTGAGCCTCGTAGATGATCGTGCGCTCCCAGGGGATCGACACGCGCTGGTCGCGGCCCCAGGTGAAAGCCGGGTCGATGACCTTGCACTTGGGCACGAACGGCGCGCTGTCGCGCTCGTCGAACGACAGGTCGGCGTCGGGGTGGCCGATGGTATAGCCGAACAGCGCCTCGGACCACTGCAGCGTGCCGACCAGCTGCTTGGCATAGGGATCGATCAGCAGTTTGTTGGGGTTGAAACGGTGGCCGTTCTCGGGCTCGTAGGGGCCGTGCACACGGTAGCCGTAGACCAGGCCCGGGTGGGCGTCGGGCAGGTAGCCGTGGTAGATCTCGTCGGTGTACTCGGGCAGCTCGATGCGCTCGATTTCCTCCTCGCCGCTGGGATCGAACAAGCACAGCTCGACCTTGGTGGCGTTGGCCGAGAACAGCGCGAAGTTGACCCCCAGGCCGTCCCAGGTGGCGCCGAGCGGAAAGGGCAGGCCTTCGCGGATGCGCGACGGGGCGACGGAGCGGGTCTTCTTCGGGGTGCGGGGGCTCATGGCGGTCCTCATGGTCCGGGGCGTTGCCTGGGTGTCAATGCGGGCCTCTTCGCGGGTAAACCCGCTCCCACAGGTGCATGCAACTCCCCTGTGGGAGCGGGTTTACCCGCGAAGAGGCCAGTGGAGTAATCAGCCGGCAGCGGGCTTTTTCACCGCCCGCGGTTTCTTGGCTGCCACCGGTTTCTCCACCGGCGCCGCTACCTTCGGCTTGGCCGCCGCCTTCTTGCGAGGCGCGGCCTTTGGCGCCAATGCCTCGGCCTCGGCCAGCTTGCGCGCCATCTGCCAATGACGGTCCTCTTGGCCCGCCGGCTTACCCTCCGACTCCCAGATCTGATACGCAAACTCGCGAATACGCTTTTCTTCGACACTCATCTCGACGCTCCTGAATGCAGTTAGGCATGTTCAATCAACAGGTTGACTGGAAACTCCATCAGCACGGCGCTCAACATCAGCTCCCTTGAAGGGGTGACAGCACCGCCGCCGAAAAGTCCCGAGCAGTTGGCAGGCGACAAGGCAAACGGCAGGACAAGCCGGGTATCGTCCCAGTTCTGTGCCGGGATCAACGGGGTGGCGGCCGGGCCCAGCAGGGTGCTGGCCAGCCGCGGTACGACGATGATGGCGCGGGCGTCCTCGCTCAGGCGGGCGAAGGCCAGCACCTTGTCGGCATGGCGCCCGCGCACGGCAAGCGGCAGGTAGGCGCCACGCTGGAACAGTTCGGGGTGGGCCTGGCGGGCGTCCAGCACCCGGGCCACCAGGGCTTGCTTGAGGCGGCCGTCGCGCCAGTGGGCGAGCAGCTCGGCCAGGGGCGTGGCATCGTCCAGGCTGGCGCGTCTTGCAGGGTAGTCCACCGGGCGGCGGTTGTCCGGGTCGACCAGCGACAGGTCCCAGTACTCGTTGCCCTGGTACAGGTCCGGCACGCCGGGCGTGGTCATGCGCAGCAGGCATTGCGCCAGGCCGTTCAGGGCGCCGGGGCAGGCCAGGCGGCGCGCCGCTTCGTGCAGGGACTGGCGCAGTTGCTGGTTCTCGTCGTCCAGCAGCAGGCCGTCGACATAGGCTGCGCAGGCCTGCTCGTAGCGTTCGTTCGGCGCGGCCCAGCTGCTGCGCAGCTTGGCTTCGCGCAGGGCCTTGCGCTGCCATTGGCGGATGCGTTCGGCATAGGCGCGCAGGGCCGCCGGATCCTGCAGGTCGAGGGTCAGCGGCCAGCTGCCGAGCAGGGTCTGCAACAGCAGCAGTTCGTCGCTGGGGCTGGGGGCCTCGCCATCGTCCAGTGCCTCGCGCAGCGGCGCGGCCAGTTCGCGCCAGTGCTCGACACGGCTGGCCAGCCAGGGGCCGTGTTCGCTGAGCACGGCCAGGCGCGCCCGGCAGTCCTCGCCGCGCTTGTGATCGTGGGTGGCGGTGGCCAGCAGGTTGTCGGGAAAATCGCGCAGGCGGCGCTGGGCTTCGTTGTGGAACCAGGTCGGCGCGGCGCTGAAACGCTCGGCGTCGAAGCCCACGTCGTTGCGCGACAGCAGGCGGGCCGAGCGATAGAACGCGGTGTCCTCGACGGCCTTGGCGGCGCTGGGCGCGGTCAGTTGCTGGAAGCGCACGCAGGCATGGCGCAGGTGCTTGCGCGGTCGGCCCGGCGGCAGGCGGCGCCACGGTTGACCACCGAGCCAGCGCTCGAGCTGCTCGAGCAGCGGCCAGTCGGCTTCGCCCAGCGACTGGCGCGCCCCGGCCAGCGCCTGCTGGAAGAACGCCTCGTCCTCGGCGGGGCGGCCACAGGTGTTGATATAGGTGCGATACACCGGGTAGTGCTCGACCAGCGCCTGCAGCGCCCGGCGAATGGCGCCGAGGGTGAGGTCGCGGGTCATCAGGTCGTCGCGGGCCACCTGCAGCAGGGCCTGGGCCACCGACTCGCAGTCGCCGGCCAGGCTGGCGTTGAGCACCAGGTGGCGGGCGCTGCGCACCTCCTCGGTGAATTCAGGTCGCTCGCTGACGGCGCTCCACAGCTCGCCCAGCGGCCCCTCGCCAGCGGGATCGTGCTGCAGCAGCGACACCTGGTTCATGAACTCGTAGCCGGTGGTGCCGTCGGTGAGCCAGTCACGGTGCAGGTGTTCGTCGGCGCCGAGGATCTTCTCCACATAGATCGGGAAGTGTGCCAGCGCGGCATCCAGTGGCCGTCGCGCCAGCAAGCGGTCGACCCGGCGGCGCAGGTTGCGGCAGTAGCGGCGCGGGTCGGCCAGGCCGTCGATATGGTCGATGCGCAGGCCGTCCACCAGGCCGCGTTCGATCAGCTCGAACAGCTTGGCATGGGTGGCCTCGAACACCACCGCGCGCTCCACGCGCAGGCCGCCGAGTTCGTTGATGTCGAAGAAGCGCCGCCAGTTGATGTCGTCGGCGGCGGTGCGCCAGCTGGCCAGGCGGTAGGTCTGGCGTTCCAGCAGCAGGTGAAGGCGCTTGAAGCCGGCCTCGGTGCGGCTGTCGAAGGCGTCGAGGGCAGGTTGCAGGTTCGCGCCGGCAGCGCTCAGGCGGGTCAGTTCGCGGTGCAGGGGCAGGGCCTCGGCCAGCGGGTCGTCGGTCTCGCCGAGGGCACTGAAGTGCGCGGCCAGTGCCTGCAGGCGCGGATCCTCGGCCTGACCAAGGATCCGCCCGTAGTCCAGCGGGCAGATCGGGAAGCGATGTTCATGGTGGGTCACCTCGAAACGCCCCTGTGGCGCGTCGAAGGTCAGTGGGATTTCGCCGCTCTTAAGAGCCGCGCCGTAGTCGCTGCCAAGGAACGGCAGCAACAGCTGCCCGGCCAGCAACGGATCACTGGAATGCCACTGGATATCGAAGAATTCCGCATAGGGGCTGCGCCGGCCCCAGGCCAGCAGGCTCTGCCACCAGGGATTGTCGGCGCCGCCCACGGCCATGTGGTTGGACACGGTGTCGAGGATCAGCCCCATGCCGTGCTGGCGCAGGGCGGCCACCAGGCGTTCGAGCGCCGCCTCGCCGCCAAGCTCGGGGTTGACCCGGGTCGGGTCGACCACGTCGTAGCCATGCCGGGAGCCGGCACGGGCGGTGAGGATCGGCGAAGCGTACAGATGGCTGACGCCTAGCCGGGCGAAGTAGGGCACCAGCGGCACCGCGTCATCCAGGGTGAAGTCGCTGTGCAGCTGCAGGCGCAGGGTGGCGGTCAACGGTTTCATCGATCACGCTCCCAGGCCTGTTCGCGGGCCTGGGCCAGCAGCTCCAGGCGGCGGGCGGCGTCCTCGTCGTCGAGCAGGTCGCGTACCGGCGCCTGGAAGCGCCGGCGCCAGTTGGGGTGGCCTTCGGTGGTGCCGGGTAGGTTGGCCTGCTCGTCGCAGCCCAGCAGGTCCTCCAGCGGCACCAGCACCAGCGGCGCGCGGGTATGGCCAATGTAGCGGATCGCCGCGTCGATCAGCGCGTCGTCGCCGCGCAGTGGCCCGTAGTTCTGCTCCAGGGTGCGGCGCAGGCCGTCGCGCTCCACGGCCCGGGTGTGGCGCCAGTGCAGTTCGGTGGCGGCGTCGATCAGTTGCAGGCGATGGTTCCAGTCGATGTCGCGACCCACCAGCCAGCCGGCCAGGGGCGCCAGATCATGGGTGCCGGTGGTGGCCAGGGCGTTGTCCGGCCAGTCGAGGATCGGCTTGAACTGCCCGGGCGCGGCCTGCTCGAACGGCAGCACGCGCATGCCCAGCACGGCCTTGTCGGCCAGGCGTTCGCGCAGGCCCTCGGGCACGGTGCCCAGGTCCTCGCCGAGGATGATCGCCTGGTGCCGCGCCGATTCCAGCGCCAGCAGGCGCAGCAGGTCGTCCAGCGGATAGTCCAGGTAGGCGCCTTCGCTGGGTGTGGCTCCACGGGGGATCAGCCACAGCCGGCGCAGGCCCATCACATGGTCGATGCGCAGGCCGCCGGCATGGGCCAGGTTGGCCCGCAGCATCTCGATGAAGGCGCGGTAGCCGTTGCGCTTGAGGCCCTCGGGGGAGAAGGCGCAGATGCCCCAGTCCTGGCCGGAGCGGTTGAGGATGTCCGGCGGTGCGCCGACCTTGAGCTCGGCCAGCAGTTCGTCCTGGCGGCTCCAGGCCTGGCTGCCGGCGCCGTCGGCCCCCACCGCCAGGTCGGCGATCAGGCCCACCGCCATGCCGTTGCCGCGCGCCGCGTCCTGGGCCCGTTGCAGGCTGCGCTCGGTCAGCCACTGGCAGAAGGCATGGAACTCGACCCGCGCCGGGTAGGCGTTGGCGAAGGCCTCGACCTCGGGGTGGTAGGGATCGTGCCAGGCCTTGGGCCAGCGGCGCCAGTCGGCGCCCAGGCCGGTACTGACCGCCTCGGCCTGCAGCACTTCGAAGCGGCAATGGTGCTCCAGTTGCTCGCCGGCGCTGGCGCGGAAACTGTCGAAATCCTGGCGAAGCGGATGCTCGCCCTGGCTGAACTGCCGGTAGAGCGTCTCGAGCAGGCGCAGGCGGGCGTCGGCGGCCCGTGGCCAGTCCACCAGGGCCTGCTGTTCCAGCGTGTCGAGTGTCGCCTGCAGGTCGCAGGCCTCGATGGCCATGCGCACCTCGCGCTCGCCAAAGACGACACCGGGGCTGGCGTAGAGCACGTTGCGCAGCAGCCGGCTGGAGGGCGAGTAGGGGCTGAAGTGGCGCTGGTCGAATGCCGACAGGGTGTGGATCGGGCTGATCGCCAGGGCATCGGCGCCGCGCTCGGCGGCGTTGCGCGCCAGTTGCTCCAGGGCCAGGCAGTCGCCGTAGCCGCCATCGCCTGGGCGGCGCAGGCTGTACAGCTGCGCCGCGATGCCCCAGCAGCGCGGCGGTTGCTGCTCGACGCGGTCCTCCAGGGCATGGCAGCGCGGCGGTGCCACGGCCACGCTGAAGCTGCGCCCATCGATGTCCACGCGGTGGTAGCCCAGCGGCAGCTCGCCCGGCAGGCGCGCCTGGGCGTCCAGGGCCAGGTTGCGCTGGCTGCCGTCCTCCAGGGTGCAGTGCGCCTGGCGGTCGGCGCTGAAATAGCGTTGCAGGTCCAGGGGCTGGCCGACATCGACGGTCAGCAGCGGCGGCAGGTGTTCGCTGTCCTCGGCCTGCTCGACGGCGCGCAGGCTGGCGGCGATGGCGGCGGCATCGTCGGCCGGGTGGCCGAGGCCTGCGAGCACCCGGCGCAATACCTCGTCGCTGACCTGCTGCGGGCGGTTGTTGGCGTCGATCCAGTCGCGGGCCAGGCCGACCCGCGCGGCCAGGCGGTGGAGGGGCTGTTCGCTCATGGCGTCTCCTGGTCGGGGGGCAGCAGGCTGACCACGCAGCTGTGCGCGGCAAGGGTCGAGTCGGGGTGGGCGTTGTCGCTGCTGTCGTACAGGCGCCGTTGCAGGGCGGGCAGCGCGACCGGCTGGGGCTGGGCGGCGAGGTTGAGGTCGATGCGCAGCTCGCAGCCGTTGCCCAGGCGCCAGCGGGCGGACAGCGCCTGGTCGCCGAGCACCTCGGCGCCGAGGGCGCGGGTGCCGGGCAGGTGCGCGATGACATGGCGCCGGCGCAGGTCGAGCAGTTGCTGGTACAGGCCGTGCCAGCCGGCCAGCACGTCCTGGTGCCGGGGCCGGGACGAGGCGAAGGTCGCCTCGGCATTCGGGTCGGGGATCTGCTCGCGTTTTTGCGGGTCTGCGAAAGCGTCGAAATGGGCGAACTCGCCGCGCCGTCCCTCACGCACCGCGTCGGCCAGCTCATCGTGAAAATCGGTGAAGAACAGGAACGGCTCGCGGCTGCCGTCGTCGTCGCCCATGAACAGCAGCGGGATCATCGGCGCCAGCAGCAACAACGCGGTGGCGGCGCGCAGGGCCGGCGGCGGGCAGAGGCGGGTAAGGCGTTCGCCCAGGGCGCGGTTGCCGACCTGGTCGTGGTTCTGCAAAAACAGCACGAAGGCGCTCGGTGGCAGGTGGCCGCTGGGTTCGCCCCGTGGCGTACCGTGGCGGTCGGGCTGGCCCTGGAACACGAAGCCTTCGGCCAGGCAGCGGGCCAGCTGGTCGATCGGCCGGTCCTTGTAGTCGGCGTAGTAGCCTTCGGTCTCGCCGGTCAGCAGCACATGCAGGGCGTTGTGGCCGTCGTCGTTCCATTGCGCGTCGAAGCCCTGTTGCAGCAGCGCGGCCTGGTTGTGCTCGTTTTCCAGCACCAGCCACACCTGCCGCCCGGGCTCGACGGCGGCGCGCACCCGCTGCGCCAGCTCAACGAGAAAGTCCGGTTGGTCGATGGCGTGCACCGCGTCCAGGCGCAGGCCGTCACAGCGGTAGTCGCACAGCCACATCAGCGCGTTCTGGATGAAATACTCGCGCACCTCGGCGCGGCGAAAATCGATGGCCGCGCCCCAGGGCGTCTGCCGGTCCTCGCGGAAAAACGGGCTGGCGTAGCGGTGCAGGTAATTGCCGTCGGGGCCGAAGTGGTTGTAGACCACGTCCACCAGCACCATCAGGCCGTGGCCGTGGGCCTGGTCGACCAGGCCGCACAGCGCCTGCGGCGTGCCGTAGCTGTGCTGCGGGGCGAACGGCAGCACGCCGTCGTAGCCCCAGTTGCGCGCGCCGGGGAACTGCCCCAGGGGCATCAGCTCGATGGCGCTGATGCCCAGCTCGGCCAGGCGCGGCAGCACCTTGGCCACGCCGTCGTAGCCGCCGAGCAGGCCCACGTGCAGCTCCTGGATCACCGCCTCGTGCCAGGGTCGGCCCTGCCACGGGTGCCGCCACGGATAAGCGTCGACATCCACCAGCGCGCTGGGGCCGTGCACGCCCTCGGGCTGATAGCGCGACGCCGGGTCGGGCACCTGCAGCTCATCGTCGATGCAATAGTGGTATTGCTCGCCCGCCTGGCAGGGGCCGACACCGGTGTACCAGCCATCGCCGTCGGGCCGCAGCGCCAGGGGCGGCCGCTGCCCGATCGCCACGCTCACGCTGCGCGCATCCGGCGCCCAGAGGGCGAAGCGCGCCGACGTGGCGTCCAGCAACTGTGCGCCATGCTTGTGCATCGCCGGCTCTCCGCTCAGTAGTGGGCGTGCTGCGCCTGCCTGACCAGGTCTTCGTACAGCCGGGCGTAGGGCTCCACCGCCTGGCACCAGTTGAACGGCTGGGTCATCGACAGGCAGCGCATGGCGTTCAGCAGGTTCTTCTTGCCGTACACATAGAAGGCGCGGGCCAGGGCCTCGCGGTAGCTGTCGACGGTCGAGTCGTCGAACAGGAAGCCTGTTACACCGTTCTCGATGGTGTCGGCCAGCCCGCCGGTGTTGCGCGCCACCGGCAGCGAGCCGAAGCGCTGGGCGTACATCTGGCTCAGGCCGCAGGGCTCGTAGCGCGACGGCATCAGCAGGAAATCGCTGCCTGCGAACATACGCCGGGCATCGGTCTCGTTGAAGCCGATGCGCACGCCGATGCGGCCCGGATGACGCAGGGCCAGCTCACGCATGGCCTGCTCCTCCTCGGGTTCGCCGCGGCCGATGATGGCGATCTGGCCGCCCTGCTGGACAATGTAGTCGGCCACCCCCAGGGTCAGGTCCAGGCCTTTCTGGTAGACCAGCCGCGACACCACGGCGAACAGCGGCCCGTCCGACGGCTCCAGTTCGAACAGCTCACGCACCTGCTGGGCGTTGCGCGCCTTGCCGGCCCAGTCGTTGAGGCTGAAGTTGTGGTGCAGGTGCTGGTCGGTGGCCGCGTCCCAGCTTTCGTCGATGCCGTTGGGGATGCCGCCGAGCAGCCCTTGTTGGGCCTTGCTGGCAAGGAAACCGTCCAGGCCGCAGCCGAACTCGGGGGTGGTGATCTCCCGGGCGTAGGTGGCGCTGACCGTGGTGATGTGGCTGGAGTAGGCCAGCCCGGCCTTGAGGAACGACAGCTTGCCGTAGAACTCCATGCCTTCCTGCTGCATGGCGTGGTCGGGAATCGCCAGCTCCGGGCTGCAGCCACGGCTGTACACGCCCTGGTAGGCCAGGTTGTGGATGGTGAACAGGGTCGGCGTGCTCAGGCCGCGCCAGTGCATGTAGGCCGGCGCCAGCCCGGCCGGCCAGTCGTGGGCGTGCACCAGGTCGGGGCGCCAGTGGGCCATGCCTTCGCCAGCGGCGATTTCCGCCGCCGCCAGGCCCAGGCGGGCGAAGCGGATATGGTTGTCGGGCCAGTCGCGGCCGTTGTTGGCGCCGTAGGGCGTGCCGTCGCGCTGGTACAGCTCGGGGCAGATCAGCACGTAGATCACCAGGCCGTCGGCCAGGTCCATGCGCCCGATCCTGCACGGTGGCAGGGCCGCGTGGCCACCCAGTTCGCCGACGATATGGATGGGGTTGTCGCTTTCCATGACCTGGCGGTAACCGGGGATCAGCACCCGCACGTCGTGCAGGTGCGCCAGGGCGCGGGGCAGGGCGGAGGAGACGTCGCCCAGGCCGCCGGTCTTGACCAGGTCGGCGATCTCCGAGGTGACGAACAGGATCTTGCGCTTGTTCGGATTGTGCTGGCGCTGGGCGCCCGGTGCCTTGACTGTCGGGGCGAGCGCCGATGGCAGGGGCTCGCGGTTATCCGAATTGAATGACTCTACGTGAGGTTCGACAGCGGCACTGATCATACTTCTCTCCGTCCCTTGTTCTGGTGTGTGCTTAACGTTGGCTCGTGGGTCTGCTCTCTGATCGTTGTTGCATCTTCGTAGTGCGGTCCTTGCCCCGGATTCGTGCGCGCAGGCACGGCACGTTCGGCATTCCGGCCGAAAGACGTATGGACTGGTTGGGGTGGGCGGGCCTGACGTGAGGAAGTCCTTTTGCGTCGGCCCACTTAAGTCCTGACCTGCCCGTGTTCTGCAAAGTTCGACTTTTTTACGTCACTTTTTTATGAGCAAAACGCGGGCCGAAACTGGAGTGTAGGAGACGAAATGCGAGAAAAGTGACCCGTTGGTCATTTTTCTCGAGGACGTTTGCCCGCGCAAACGTTGGCGAGTTGTTGCAAAATATGAGGGTCGCAGCGCAACGCAACGGGTTCGACCCGCGACGGGCGCGATACGGCAACAGGAAAGGGCGTCAGCGAGAGGGTGGGAGCCAGGGCGCTCCCACACGGGAAGGGTGAATCAGAGACCGGCGGCCTTGCCTTGCACGCGGGCCTGCTCCAGCAGCAGGTTCAGCTGGGCGACCTGCTGGCGCAACTGGTCACGTTCGTCCTTCAACTGGCGCAGCTCGTCGCGGCGCACGGTGACGTAGAGGGTCTGGGTGGGAGTGGCTGGCATCAGGGTACCCATGGCACACCTCGCATGGCTGGTGACAATTTGAAGCGTAGTCGCTTCGCGCGGCGCGCATTCTGAATTCTTCGCAGGCCCTTGGGAACTTTTTTGTTTATCGTTGTCGCCCCGTTCGTCGGTGAACCCTACGCCAGAACGCTGGACTAATCTGAAATCGTCAATTGTTGTAAAGCAAAACCAACGGGAGCGTCGTCACATGCAACTGGGAATCATCGGGCTTGGCCGCATGGGCGGCAATATCGCAAGGCGCCTGATGCGCGCAGGTCACAGCACTGTGGTCCACGATCGCAACCGCGAAGCCATCACCACCCTGGAAGGCGAAGGTGCGGTGGGCGCCGATACCCTGAAAGAACTAGTGGATAAGCTCGAGGCGCCACGGGCGGTGTGGGTCATGCTGCCGGCGGGCGAAATCACCGAGCAGACCATCGCCCAGCTGGCCGACCTGCTCGAGCCGGGCGACGCCATCATCGATGGCGGCAACACCTTCTACAAGGACGATGTGCGCCGCGCCGCCGAGCTGGGCAAGCGTGGCCTGCACTACCTCGACGTCGGCACCTCCGGCGGCGTGTGGGGCCTGGACCGTGGCTACTGCATGATGATCGGCGGCGAGAAGGCGGTGTTCGAGCGCCTGGAACCGCTGTTCAAGGCCCTCGCCCCGGGCGTCGGCGACATTCCGCGCACCCAGGGCCGCAGCGGCGAGCACGAGCGCGCCGAGCACGGCTACATCCACGCCGGCCCGCCCGGTGCCGGCCACTACGTGAAGATGGTGCACAACGGCATCGAGTACGGCCTGATGCAGGCCTACGCCGAAGGCTTCGACCTGCTGCGCAGCAAGGGCGGCCCGGAATTGCCGGAAGACCAGCGCTTCGACCTCAACGTCGCCGAGATCGCCGAAGTGTGGCGCCGTGGCAGCGTGGTCACCTCCTGGCTGCTGGACCTGACCGCCGACGCGCTGGTCGCCGACCCGCAGCTGACCGAATTCAGCGGTTCGGTGTCCGACAGTGGCGAAGGCCGCTGGACCATCGACGCCGCCGTCGAGCAGGCGGTGCCGGTGCCGGTGCTGTCCAGCGCGCTGTTCGCCCGCTTCCGCTCGCGTCAACAGCAGGGCACCTACGGTGACAAGATCCTCTCCGCCATGCGCCTGGGCTTTGGCGGCCACGTCGAGAAGAAGAAGGACTGAATGAGCAAATCGACCATCCCCGCTGCGCCGCCCTGCACCCTGTTCCTGTTCGGCGCCAGCGGCGACCTGGTCAAGCGCCTGCTGATGCCGGCGCTGTACAACCTCAGCCGTGACGGCCTGCTCGATCGCAACATGCGCATCGTCGGGGTCGACCACAACGCCGCCACGGCCGAGGCGTTCGCCGAGCGCCTGCATGCCTTCATGGCCGAGCGCGACGCCGGCAAGTGCCTGGACGAGAAGCTCTGGGCACGCCTGGCCAAGCGCCTGGACTACCAGACCGGCGATTTCCTCGATCCGCAGACTTACCAGGCCCTGGCCCGGCGCATCGACAAGACGCGCCACGGCAACGCCATCTTCTACCTGGCCACCTCGCCACGCTTCTTCCCCGAGGTGGCCCAGCGCCTGGGCGATGCCGGCCTGCTCGACGAGTCGGGCGGGGGCTTTCGCCGGGTGGTGGTGGAAAAGCCCTTCGGCACTGACCTGGCCAGCGCCGAGGCGCTCAACGCCCGCCTGCTCAAGGTGATGAACGAGCGGCAGATCTACCGCATCGACCATTACCTGGGCAAGGAGACCGTCCAGAACATCCTGGTCAGCCGTTTCTCCAACGGCCTGTTCGAATCGTTCTGGAACAATCATTACATCGACCACGTGCAGATCACCGCCGCCGAAACCGTCGGCGTCGAGACGCGCGGGGCGTTCTACGACAACACCGGCGCCCTGCGCGACATGGTGCCCAACCACCTGTTCCAGCTGCTGGCCATGGTCGCCATGGAGCCGCCGGCGGCCTTCGGCGCCGACGCCGTGCGCGGTGAAAAGGCCAAGGTGATCGGCGCCATCCGCCCCTGGTCGCAGAAGATGGCCCTGCGCAATTCCGTGCGTGGCCAGTACAGCGCCGGCAAGCAGGGCCGCAAGCAGCTGCCCGGCTACCGCGAGGAGGCCAACGTCGCCGCGCACAGCCAGACCGAGACCTACGTCGCCCTCAAGGTGATGATCGACAACTGGCGCTGGGCCGGGGTGCCGTTCTACCTGCGCACCGGCAAGCGCATGAGCGTGCGCGACACCGAGATCGCCATCTGCTTCAAGCCGGCGCCCTACGCGCAGTTCCGCGAAAGCGAGCTGGAGCGGCCCAAGCCCAACTACCTGAAGATCCAGATCCAGCCCAACGAGGGCATGTGGTTCGACCTGCAGGCCAAGCGCCCGGGGCCGGAGCTGGTGATGGAGAATGTCGAGATGGGCTTCGCCTACAAGGACTTCTTCAAGATGACCCCGGCGACCGGTTACGAGACGCTGATCTACGACTGCCTCACCGGTGACCAGACCCTGTTCCAGCGTGCCGACAACATCGAGAACGGCTGGCGCGCGGTGCAACCGTTCCTCGATGCCTGGGCGGCTGAGGGCGGCGAAGTGCACGGGTATGCGGCGGGGGAGGATGGCCCCGAGGCCGGCGACGAGCTGCTGGCGCGGGACAAGCGCGAGTGGCACACGCTGGGGTGACGCCAGCGGGAGCAGCGACCTGCCGCCGTTGCAGCACGGCGGCAGGTCTTCAGAGCAGCCCTACAAGGTAAACGACAGCGCCGAGAACACCATCCCGCCACTGCCCGCCCAGCCCATGCAGAACTGGCCTGGCTCGGCTTCGCCGCGGCTCATGGCATCAAAGATGCCGAAGGGGATCGACGCGGTAATGATGTTGCCGGTCTTGTGCCCGACGTGATGCAACTTGTGATCGACGCCGATCATCTGGCCAATGTGTTCCCACATCTTTGGCGAGCCGGTGTGGATGAACACCTTGTGCACGTCGTCCGCGGTGAGTTTCTGCAGGTTGAAGACTTTGATTGCTTCGTTGCGCCCGTCTTCATGCAGGGCGGCGGCATAGGAGTTGAACTGGTACTGGCCACCGGTAGGCTCGATCTTGGCGATATCTTCTTCGTTGCAGAACAGCTTCCAGTCCGGCAAGGAGATCGTCGACAAGTCACTCAGGTCAGGTCGGTTGATGTACGAGAACTTGAAGTTCCCCGGTGCCTCGTTACTCAGGATGGTGACGACGGCGGCCTCGCCAATGGTAAAGCTCGGGAACTTGTAGGCCAGCTCGGCCGGCGACTGCAACGAGAAGTTCTTGGGCATCACCGGCCCGCCTTCCGACATGCCGAACTCCATGTTGACGATGGCGGCGTAGCGGATTTCACCGGCTTGCATCTTGCTGTTGATGACGTCCATGGCCGTCACCCAGCCGTTGCAGGCATCGACCACATCGAAGTTGCGGCAGTTCAGGCCCAGCGCCTTGGCGATGAAGGTACTGTTGGCCGGCTCGATAAAGCCGCGGGTAACGTTGGGATAGATCAGCAGGTCCAGGTCGGCCTTGCTGATATTGGCCTGGGCCAGCGCCGCGTCGAATGCCGCTTCCATCAGTGCCATCGGCGTCTCGTCAGCCGCCAGCCAATGGCGGGTGTCGCTGCCGCTTTTTTCCAGCAACTTGCCGATGGTCTTCAAGGTTTTCGGCAAGTCCTCCTGGAAGGTGTCCCTGGAGTGTTGTTCGACCAGGTTGATGACGTCCTGGTTGGTGACTTGGCGTGACGGCAGTATTGCGGAAAGCCCGACGATCTTCATATAACGTCCTTGTTGAGGGGGTTGATCCTGCGCGGTATGTGCGCATGAGTGGAGGCGTGCTCATCCTTGTAAGCAGCCATTGGCCTGATGCCTGCCAGTCAAGCGAAAGGGGGCCGCTCTGCGGCCTTTCGCCGGCAAGCCGGCTCCCACAGGGTGCGTGCATTCCCTGAGCCTGCGCTGTATCCGTGGGAGCCGGCTTGCCGGCGATGGGCTGCGTAGCAGCCCCGGTGACGCCTACTGACTGGCATATTTCTAGCACAGGGTATTCGCGAACCAATGCCGTGGATCAATGTTCCTGCGTGTCGCCAGCGGCACAACTCAAGTGCTGAGTTACGTGTTGTTCCATAGGAGATCGCGTAGGGAACTGTTATCTCTGTGGGAGCAGGCTTGCCCGCGAAGCAGGCGCTGCGGTGCCTGGCACCGGCTATGCCGGTGTTCGCGGCTAAAGGCGCTCCCACAGGTACAGCGCTCGATTCAGCGTTTGCGCAATCCTGTGGGAGCGGGTTTACCCGCGAAGGGCTGCAAAGCAGCCCCAACAAGTGCGATGAAGCGCTAACTGACTGGCATTAGGCGTCGGCGTTCTTATTCTAGGGCGAAGCGGGCGGAGACCTCCCAACAGGAACGGTCTTGATTTCATGTAGGATTTTTCGCAGCGCAGGGCTTAAACCAATGCTCAGTGGAACGACCAGCCGTAGCGAAGCATCCAACTTCAAGCCCACCCGCCAGAGGATCCCCGATGCCTGCCCCGATCGAAGACTACGCCCTCATCGGCAACTGCCGCAGCGCCGCCCTGGTCAACCGCGACGGCGCCCTCGACTGGCTGTGTCTGCCACGCTTCGACGCCCCCGCAGTGTTCGCCGCGCTGCTGGGCAACGAGGAAAACGGCCGTTGGCGCATCGCCCCTAGCGACCCGGTCGAGCACAGCGCTCGCCGCTACCTCGACGACACCTTGGTACTGGAAACCACCTGGACCACCGCCAGTGGCCGCGCCCGGGTGCTCGACTGCATGCCCCTGGGCGAGCGCAACGCCGTGCTGCGCATCGTCGAGGGCCTGGCCGGCGAGACGGCCTTCGAGATGGACCTGGTGCTGCGCTTCGACTACGGCCGCAGCGTGCCCTGGGTGGAAAAGATCGATCCGCTGACTCTGAGCGCCGTCGCCGGCCCCGAGCGGCTGATCCTGCGCAGCAGCACCGAAACCCATGGCCGCGACCACCACAGCGTCGCCCGTTTTCGCGTGTGCGCAGGGCAGCGCCAGGTGTTCAGCCTCTGCCACCAGGCCTCGCACCTGCCCGTGCAGCCCGATTGCGACATCGACCATGACTTCGAACAGACCCTCGAGCAGTGGCGGGCCTTCGCCGCCCGCTGCCCTGATGTCGGGCCTTACACCGACCGGGTTCGTCGTTCGCTGCTGACCCTCAAGGCCATGACCTACGCGCCCACCGGCGGCATGGTCGCCGCCGTCACCACCTCGCTGCCCGAGCGCGTCGGCGGCGAGCGCAACTGGGACTACCGTTACTGCTGGCTGCGCGACGCCACCATGACCCTGCTGGCGCTGATGAACCTGGGCTATTTCGACGAGGCCCAGGCCTGGCGTGAATGGCTGCTGCGCTCGGTGGCCGGCAATCCCGAGCAGATGCAGATCATGTACGGCCTGGCGGGGGAGCGTGACCTGCCCGAGTTCACCTTGCCCTGGCTACCGGGTTACGAGGGCTCGCAGCCGGTGCGGGTCGGCAATGCCGCCGCCGGCCAGTTGCAGCTGGACATCTACGGCGAACTGGCCGACGCCATGACCCAGGCGATCAAGGGCGGCCTGCCGCGCCACCCGCGCGGCGCGGCCATCGCCCGTGCGATCCTGCCGTACCTGGAAGGCATCTGGCGCGAGCCGGACGAGGGCCTGTGGGAGGTGCGGGGCGGTCGCCAGCACTTCGTGCACTCCAAGGTCATGGCCTGGGTCGCCTTCGACCGGGCGGCGGGCCTGGCCGACACCACCGAGGAGGGGCGTGAGCGCAGCCGGCATTACCGCCAGGTGGCGGACGAGATCCGTGACGAAGTCTGCCGGCGCGGGCTGGACGCCGGCGGTCGGCACTTCGTCCAGGCCTACGGCTCGGCGGAGCTGGACGCGAGCCTGCTGCAGATCGCCCTGACCGGCTTTCTGCCGGCCGACGATCCACGTTTTCTGCGCACCCTGGAACAGATCGAAAGGCGCCTGCTGCGCAACGGCCTGCTGCTGCGCTACGACAGCGACAATTGCAGCGACGGTCTGACGCCGGGGGAGGGGACGTTCCTGGTGTGTTCGTTCTGGCTGGCGGATGTGTATGTGCTGCTGGGGCGGCAGGACGAGGCGCAGGTGCTGTATGAACGATTGATGGGCTTGTGCAATGACGTGGGGCTGCTGGCCGAACAGTACGACCCGGCGGGGAAGCGCATGCTGGGGAATTTCCCGCAGGCGTTCAGCCATATCGGGATCATCAATACGGCGTTGAACCTGCACCGGGCGCAGTGTCCGGTGCGGGATCGGGCGAAGGGCGGTGACTGAACCTGCGACTTCTGACGCTGGACAATCAGTTTTTCCTCATTGCTTGTAGTCCATTTCCGAATCATCCTTTTGCCGCCTTTCAGCCATTGCTACGGCTCTCCCTGCAACCTAGGCTCCCCCGGTCGCTGCCAATTCAGCGACCGGGTCTGCAAACCCGAGCCAAAGAAGAAGGACGCCGTTGCCAGGCCCCAGGTGCATCAAGGCACCTGGAGGCTTGTTTCATGGTGGCTGCGTGCGGGAGGTCTTCGGACCTGCCGGGTTACCTTCTTCTGCCCCGGTTTTTGCAGCCTGTACGTAGCCGCCACCCCTCCACTGCAAAGGAAGGATGGCGGCGTATCCTTACCGCAGCAGAAGTCGAAATGTTGAAGATCGTCCCCGATCCACCGCCATCCAATCCTTCCCCTCATCACCTTGAAGACACCCTGATCCAGGCAGCGGAATACGTGCGCTGCGCCCTGATCGTGGCCCATCAGTCGGTGCTGGCCTCACATCCGCATTCGCTCGGTGCAACGCTGGCGCCGACTGCGGTGCACGAGATGGAAACGGTACGCGCGCTGCTGGACTGCGCGTTGGCGCAGGTGCCAGCACAGGTGCAGACACGCCATTGAGTTTGCGCATTCTGCGTGGGATGCTGGGCATGTCTGGCGATGATTGACGTTGGCTGCGTGGGTGGCCGCGCTGGCGCTATCGCGGGGCAAGCCCGCTCCTACAGGTGCTGTGCAGTGTCTGAGACAGGATTTCCAGCCAAGCATAGACCCTGTAGGAGCGGGCTTGTCCCGCGATACCGGCGCAGCCGGTGCCATCCGTATGGAGCATGCCCGCTCAGGTCAGGCCCCACCGAGGCGAATCGACGCGGCAGCTATGGCATGATGCCCGGCCCCGCACGCGATAGACGCCTGCCATGAAAGGAATACTCGGATGCCCTCGACCCCACCCAACGGCCTGCCGGTCTATCGCCTGATCACCGGCAAGGACGACGCCAGTTTCTGCCAGCGTATTTCCGAGAGCCTGGCGTTGGGTTATCAGCTTTATGGTTCGCCCAGCGTGACCTTCGATAGCAGCAAGGGATATGTAGTGGCTGCACAGGCGGTATTGTGGCCGGTAGCCAGGGACTGAGACGGATAGATGCCGCAATCCGCCTGCGCCGGGCCATGCTCGATGACATGGACCGAGTAAGGGCCGCCAGGTGTCCGACGCAAGCCTTGCAGCGCCTGTGAGATCGAGCGCCGCCCGCGCGGCGCATCGCGACGCAAGGCCGCTCCTACATCTGTTTCGGGCCAGTCAATCCTGTGCCATTACCTGGGCCGCCTTGTTGGCACGACGCGGTTTCAGTGTGGGCATCGTTGCCGTCCCACCTGTCTCAAGGCATGCG
>NZ_JAQMYQ010000052.1:0-38189 GCF_028369275.1 Mitsuaria sp. RG | reverse complement strand
ACCCCGGGTCTGCTACGCAGCCCTTTCGCGGCACAAGGCCGCTCCTACAGAGGGGGCGCGTTGCGTCTTTCAGCCCCGCGCCAACTCGGCCAGATGCGCCTTGGCCTCTTCGCTCTTGAGCACCAGCACATCGCTTTCCAGCGAGTCCAGCACCACCTCCGCGGTATTGCCGATCAGCGCCCCGGAGATGCCTGTCCGTGCCACGGTACCGACAATGGTCACCACGGCATCGAGCTTCTTCTCGGTGTAGGGAATCAACACATCCGCGGGCCCTTCGGCGATGTGCAGGCGGTCATCGGTGATATCGAACTCCGCCTGGAACGCCAGGCACGCCTCGCGATAGCGCTTTTCGATGGTCTCGGTGAGCTGGTAGACCGGGTCCGCAGCGGACAGCATGGGCGAGGGGTGGGCACTGATCACATGCAGCTCGCCCTTGGCCAAGCTGGCGATGTCATAGCCATGGTCGATAATGCTGGCATGCAGCAGGCGATGGGCTTCGTCCTGATTGCCAACATCCACGGCCGCCAGGATCTTGCCACCTGTCCATGGTCGCTCGCTCTTGACCATCAGCACCGCGCAGGGGCACTCGCGCAGCAGCTTCCAGTCGCTGGGGGTGAGCAATGCCTTGCGCAGCGGATTGTCCGGCCGATGCTCCTTGATCACCAGTTCACAGCCTTCGGCCTGCTGCACATGGATGATCGACTTGTGCAGATTGTCCTTCCAATGCTGCTCATGGGTGACACTGTCATACCCATCATCATGCAACTGGCTGCTAAGCAAGCTGAGCAGCGCGTCATGATCCTGCTTCTTGTCGCACATCAACAGATGCAGGCGCGCGCCGGTTACCCCGGCGATCAGCTTGGCCCGGGTCAGGGCACGGCTGTGGGCGTGCTCGGGGTCGAGGACGACAAGGATGCTGCGTACGGCTTGCATGGGCGTGAACTCCCTTCAGAATGGCGGCCAATGCCTGACTATAGACGGCGCCGCTGCCGCCGCCGCTTGATATGTATCAAGCATAGTCACTGGCACTCGGCACGGTCGCCGGTATAATCCCCGGTCCTGCCGATGTCCTGTGTGATTGTGAGTGCCATGTCCCTGATTCCTGAAATCGACGCCTTCCTCGGTTGCCGTACCCCTGATGCCTGGATCGAGGCTGCGCTGGCCGACCAGGAGACCCTGCTGATCGATCACAAGAACTGCGAGTTCAAGGCGGCCAGCACCGCGCTGAGCTTGATCGCCAAATACAACACCCACCTCGACCTGATCAACATGATGTCGCGCCTGGCCCGCGAGGAACTGGTGCACCACGAGCAGGTGTTGCGCCTGATGAAGCGCCGGGGCGTGCCGCTGCGGCCGGTCTCGGCCGGGCGCTATGCTTCGGGCCTGCGGCGGCTGGTGCGCGCCCATGAGCCGGTCAAGCTGGTGGATACCCTGGTGGTGGGGGCTTTTATCGAGGCGCGCAGTTGCGAGCGCTTCGCCGCCCTGGTGCCGCACCTGGACGAAGAACTCGGCACCTTCTACCACGGCCTGCTCAAGAGCGAGGCACGGCATTACCAGGGCTACCTGAAGCTGGCCCACCAGTATGGTGACGAAGCGGATATCGCCCAGGTGGTGGAGCAGGTGCGCGAGGCCGAGGTCGGGCTGATTACTTCACCCGACCAGGAACTGCGCTTCCACAGTGGAATTCCGCTGGCGCAAGCCGCCTGAGCTACTGGCGGCGCCCGAGCAACAAGCCGACCACCAGGCCGAAACCTGCGGAAATCGCCACCGTCTGCCAGGGGTGGCCGCCAATGTACTCCTGTGTCGCCTCGACCACCGGCTGTGCCTTCTGGCCCAGTCGGCTGGTGGCGTCGCGCGCCTGGCGCAGCTTCAGCCCCAGTTGCGCGCGCATGCCTTCGGCTTCCTCACCCACCAGCGACGCGCTGTCGCTGAGCAGTTTCTCGGATTCCTCGATCAATGCCTGCAGCTCGCTGAACACCTGATCCTTGATCTGGTCGTTGTTGCCTTGCGCGGCGGTTTTCCTGGCCATGTACACATCCTCGTGAAGGGTTGGGCGTTGAACAGTGGATGCCACGGCGCCGGGAAAGTTGCAGCGGCGTACCGATGGCGCGTCGCTACAGTGTAAGATAGCGCCCATTTTCCAGCGGCAGGTAATACCCCCATGAGTTTCAATCTGGCCAACATGAGCTTCCAGGAACGGGCACAGATCGAGGCAGAGAAGGCCCGTTTGTTCGAGTACTGGCAGAACAACCTGGGCAAGGCCAAGGGTGAGGCCGCTCGGCTGATCGCGGAGAAACCGCGGCGCAAGGGCAAGTGGGCCGAGTGGGTGCGTGCGGAGCTCGACGGCATGTCGCCGGCGGAATTCACCCAACTGGTCCGCAGTGAAGTGAACAAGATGATGGCCGCCGCCAGCACCAGCCGCTGAGGCAGGCGAACACTTGCGGTGCGGGGTGCGCACCTTTCGGCTTTCTTCTGACAGGAGTCCCCAGGATGCCAAGATCCATCGTTGCCGCCCTGCAGATCGGCTCGCTGCCTGCGGGCAAGGCTGCCACCCTGGAACAGATCCTCGGCTACGAGCAGGCCATCCGCGAGGCCGGTGCCAGCCTGGTGGTGATGCCCGAGGCGTTGCTCGGCGGCTACCCGAAAGGCGAGGGGTTTGGTACCCAGCTCGGTTATCGCCTGCCCGAGGGGCGTGAAGCCTTCGCCCGCTATTTCGCCAACGCCATCGATGTACCGGGTGCCGAAACCGAGGCGCTGGCCGGGCTGTCGGCGCGCACCGGGGCGAGCCTGGTGCTTGGCGTGATCGAGCGCAGCGGCAATACCCTGTACTGCACCGTGCTGTTCTTCGAGCCTGAAGGCGGCCTGGTGGCCAAGCACCGCAAGCTGATGCCCACCGGCACCGAGCGGCTGATCTGGGGCAAGGGCGACGGCTCCACGCTGCCGGTCGTGGAGAGCCGCGCCGGGCGCATCGGCGCGGCGATATGCTGGGAGAACTACATGCCCCTGCTGCGCACTGCCATGTACGCCAAGGGCGTGCAGCTGTGGTGCGCGCCGACGGTGGATGAGCGCGAGCTGTGGCAGGTCAGCATGCGCCATATCGCCGCCGAAGGACGCTGTTTCGTCATCAGTGCCTGCCAGGTGCAGGACTCACCGGCGGCGCTGGGCCTTGAGGTGGCCAACTGGCCGGCAGACCGGCCGTTGATCAACGGTGGCAGCGTGATCGTCGGCCCCCTCGGCGAGGTACTCGCTGGGCCCCTGGTAGGTGAACGAGGGCTGCTTTGTGCCGAGGTCGACACCGATGAGTTGGTGCGTGCACGTTACGACTTCGATGTGGTCGGCCACTATGCACGGCCGGATGTGTTCGAACTCAGCGTGGATGAACGTCCACGCCCCGGTGTGCGTTTTGTCGGTTCCGCCGCTGCTGGCGAGTGATCGTTCGCTTACCTGAACAACAGGTTTACCAGCCGGCACTTGTGGCGGCGGGCAGGTCCAGCTTGCCTTTGTCGGTGAAGCGCATTGTCCCGAGCGTGCCGCCCGCCAGCTTGCCGCGCAATACATAGGGCAGGCCTTGCAGGGACTCCACCCGGCTCAGGCCATAGGCCTGGCGCAAGAAGGCGAAGGCGGTGATGCTCACCGGCACCACGATCACCGCCTCGTCGTAGCGACCGATATGCCCGCGTTGATCACTCACTCCGGCGGCCAGGGGCTGGTCGTTGACTTCCAGGTTGAGGGCGATGCCGTTGAAGTCCACCGGGGTTTCGTTGGGGTTCTGCACGCGGATCTTCACCGCCATGCGCAGCTCCAGGTCCTGGCCGGGCAGGGGGTCGATGCCGATCACGCTGATGTTCAGCGGGTCACGGCCCTGGAACAGGGCGCAGGCACTCAGGCCAAGGGTCAGCAGCAGGATCAGGCAGGCGCGGGCATACATGGTGATAGGGTCTCGGGACACGGGCGAGTCCTCAGTGTGGCAAATGCGTGGCGCCGCTATCAAGGAATGTGCGGCTCCTGTGGGAGCGGGATTGCCCGCGATGGGCCGCAAAGCGGCCCCAATTCAAACGAATACACTGCGAAGATCTTCCATGAACGCCTGCTGCGCTTCACCGGGCTCCTGCCCACGGTGCCGCGCCAAGGTGAACGGCACCACGAAATCCAGTGTCGGGTCCAGTGCCCGCAACAGTCCCTGGGCTTGCCAGGTCGCGGCGCAGTGGCAGGGCAGGTAGCCGATATGGCGTCCCGACAGGATCAACGTCAGCGCGCTGTCGATCTGTTCCGCCACCGCCAGGCTGCGTCGGCTCTGGAAGGGTTCGCCCTGCTTGAGAAAGCGGTAGGGATGGCAGACCTGGTCGGCCTCCAGCAATTGCTCGCGACTGACCTGGACCTGGTCGAACAGCTCATGCCCCTGGCCACAGTAGAGTCGCTGGCGTTCTTCGAACAATGGCAGGTAATCGAATGCCGCCTGGTTGCCGGAGAAGTAACTGATGGCGCAGTCCAGGCGCTGTTCCAGCAACAGCCGTTCGAGCTCGGCGGGTGGCGCGCTGGTCAGTTCCAGGCGCACCTGCTCGTCGCGTTGGCGAAAACGGGCGATGGCCTGGGCCAGGCGCAGGGTGACGTCGCGGTCCTGGTTTTCGGCCAGGCCGATACGCAGCGTGCCAAGCAAGCACCCGGCCACACCGTTGGCCTGCTGGCGGAACTGCTCGATCTGCAGCAACAGGCCGCGGGTCGCCTGGAGCAGCAGCTCGCCTTTCTCGGTCAGCCTGAAGCCGCCCTTGCCTCGACTGCACAGGCGATAGCCCAGGCGGGTCTCCAGCCTGGCCATCTGCTGGCTGATGCTGGGCTGGCTGAGCCCCAGCACGCCCTGGGCGGCGCTGAAGCCGCCGGCCTCGACTACAGTGACGAACAGCCGCAGCAGGTGCAGGTCCGGGTCGTGCAATTGTCCGAGCATCACATTGATCCTGGTGAATGTCAGCTTCGCAAAGTTGCCATTTTTACAATGTAACCCGGCAGGCATGCTGGCGGCATCCACCCCCACGCCGAGGTGCCCGCCATGCGTCGAACGTTGTGCCTGCTTTCATTGTTGATCGCCCTGCCGCTGCAGGCCGAGGAGAAGGTCGTCAACCTGTACAGCTGGGCCGACTATGTCGCCCCGCAGACCCTGGCGCGGTTCGAGCAGGAAACCGGCTACAAGGTCCGCTACGACACCTTCGACACCACCGAGGTGCTGGAGACCAAGCTGCTCACCGGCGGCAGCGGCTACGACGTGGTGGTGCCATCGGCCACGGTGCTGGCCCGGGCGCTCAAGGCCGGCGCCCTGCAGCCGCTCGAGGCGCAGGCGATGCCCGGCTACGCCAACCTCGACCCGGACCTGCTGGCCAAGCTGGCCGAGGCCGACCCCGGCAACCGCCATGCCGTGCCATACACCTGGGGCACGCTGGGGCTGGGGGTGAATGTCGAGGCCGTGCGCCAGCGCCTGGGCGATGTGCCGCTGGACAGCCTCGACCTGTTGTTCAAGCCCGAATACGCCAGCCGCCTGAAGGACTGCGGGATCGCCATGCCGGACTCGCCCCAGGAGGTAATCGGCCTGACCCTCAACTACCTGGGCAAGGACCCGTACAGCCAGAGCAAGGCCGACCTGGACGCCGCCCAGGCACTGTTGCAGCAGTTGCAGCCGTCGATCAGCTACGTGGCCAACGGCCGCCAGATCAACGACCTGGCCAACGGCAGCGTGTGCCTGGCGCTGACCTACAACGGCGACGCGGCCATGGCCGCCGACCAGGCCCGTCGCGCCGGCAAGCCGTTCGAGCTGATCTACCGCATCCCCCGCGAGGGCACCCTGGTCTGGCAGGACAACCTGGTGATCCCCAAGGACGCGCCGCACCCCGAGGCGGCCCGTGCCTTCATCGCCTTCATGTTGCGCCCAGAATCGGTGGCGGCCCTGACCAACACGCTGTTCTTCGCCAACGCCAACCAGGCCGCGACGCCGCTGGTGGATGCGGCGATCCGCAATGACCCGGACATCTACCCGCCGGCCGAGGTGCGCCAGCGCCTGTTCGCCGACCGCAGCATGGCGCTGTCCGACCTGCGCCAGCGCAACCGCCTGTGGACCACCTTCCGCAGCCGCCAGTGAACAACAACGACAGGAGACAGACCGTGGACCTCGCCCAGGACAACGACCAGGCCATGACCCGTGACAGCCTCTACGGCACCGCCGCCGAGAGCACCTATGCCGGTATCACCAGTTTTTCCCGGCGCCGCTATAGCCGCGACCTGCGCGGTGTCGACGTGGTGGTCAGCGGTGTGCCGTTCGACACCGCCACCAGTAACCGCCCCGGCGCGCGCTTCGGCCCGCGGGCGATCCGCAACGCCTCGGTGCAGCAAGCCTGGGCCCGACACTGGCCCTGGACGTTCGACCCGTTCGATCACCTGGCGGTGATCGACTACGGCGACTGCGCGTTCGACAGCGGCACGCCCGCGTCGGTGCCGGACAGCATCGAGGCGCACGCCGAGCACATCCTCGAGGCCGGCTGCGCCATGCTCACCCTGGGTGGCGACCACTTCATCAGCTATCCGCTACTCAAGGCCCATGCCCGCCGGCATGGCCCGCTGGCGCTGGTGCACTTCGACGCCCACAGCGACACCTGGCCGGATGAGGAGGGCAAGCGCATCGACCACGGCACCATGTTCTGGCACGCGGCGCGCGAAGGCCTGGTGGACCCGGCGCACTCGGTGCAGATCGGCCTGCGCACCACCAATGACGACAGCCAGGGGTTCGCCATCCTCGATGCCCGCCAGGTACATCGTTCGGGCACCGAGGCGATCATCGCCGCGATCCGCCAGCGGGTGGGGGACAGGCCGGTGTACCTGACCTTCGATATCGACTGTCTGGACCCGGCCTTCGCGCCCGGCACCGGCACGCCGGTATGCGGGGGGCTGAGCACGGTGCAGGCGCTGGAGATCCTCGGCGGCTTGCGCGGGATCAACCTGGTGGGCATGGACCTGGTGGAGGTGGCGCCGGCCTATGACCATGCCGATATCACCGCGCTGGCCGGGGCGACGCTGGCGATGGAGATGCTGTGCCTGTATGCGGCGCGGCACAAGGTGGATATGGCAAGGTAGCGCAGGGGCCGCTTTGCGGCCCTTTCCGGCCGGTCCGACGCCTCGGCAAGGCCGCTCTCATGGAACAAAACATAAATCTTTGATTTGACTGGAGCTGCGTGGGAGCGGGCTTGCCCCGCGATGTGGCGTTTGGCACCGGCTTCGCCGGTGATCCGGGCGGTGCGGCGTTCCGACCAGCCCGCTCCCACGCTGGAACCCTGTTCCCTACGCGACAGCGCAGCCCAGGGGGCCATACTGAAACATCAGGACCCACATTCATCCTTTTGCGTCGAACCCTGCGCGCTTTAGGCTATCCAACCCTGGAGCGCGCCTTTTCGTACCGGAGGTGAAGCATGAACCCCACCCTGCCAATCCTGGGCCTCGGCCTGTTGCTGGCCATGCCGCTCCAGGCGGCGCCCCTGCCGGCGCCGTTGCTCGCCGCCAACGACAGCAACAACCCGTACAACAGCCCGATCATGCGTGCCAACCCCAACAGCCGCCAGGGCAGCGTGCCCGCCACGCCGCCGGTGCGCGGCCCGTCCACGCAACCCAACCCGCGCCCGCCGACTCTCGACAACCGCGGTATCGGCAATGGCGAAAACCTGCGCCGCGAGCAGCAGACCCCGAACCTGGAACCCACCCGGCCACCACGCGATTCGCTGCGCGTGCCGTGAGCCCCTTCGAAGGAATCGAGCATGACGCCACGTACCTGGTTGACCACCCTGGCCGCCGCCGGCCTGTTTCCGCTGTTGGCCCAGGCGGCCGCCGAGCAGGAATTTCCCAGTGAAGCGGGGCAACTGACCGTCAGCACTGTCGCCGACGGCCTGCGCAACCCCTGGGCCCTGGCCTTCCTGCCGGGTGGCAAGGACATGCTGGTGAGTGAACGCCCCGGCAACCTGCGCATTGTCAGTGCAGAGGGCAAGGTCGGCCCGCCATTGTCCGGCGTGCCCAAGGTGTGGGCCGAAGGGCAGGGTGGCCTGCTCGACGTGGTGCTGTCGCCGGACTTCGACAAGGACCGAACGGTCTATCTGTCGTTTGCCGAAGAAGGCCCCGACGGCAAGGCGGGGACTGCGGTCGGCCGTGGCCAGCTGTCCCAGGACCGCGCGCGGTTGGAGAATTTCACGGTGATTTTCCGTCAGCAGCCCAAGCTCTCCGAAGGCAATCATTTCGGTTCGCGGCTGGTGTTCGACCGCGACGGTTACCTGTTCATCGCCTTGGGCGAGAACAACCAGCGGCCCACCGCCCAGGACCTGGACAAGCTGCAGGGCAAGATCGTGCGCATCCTGCCCGATGGCGAGGTACCCAAGGACAACCCCTTCGTCGGCCGCGACAATGTGCGCCCGGAGATCTGGTCGTTCGGCCACCGCAACCAGCAGGGCGCGGCATTGAACCCCTGGACCGGCCAGCTGTGGACCCACGAGCACGGCCCCCGTGGCGGCGACGAGATCAACATTCCACGGCCCGGCAAGAACTACGGTTGGCCGATCGCCACCCATGGCATCAATTACTCGATGCTGCCGATCCCGGAAGCCAAGGGCAAGCATGTCGATGGCATGGTCGACCCGCATCATGTGTGGGAGAAGTCGCCGGGCATCAGCGGCATGGCGTTCTATGGCAGCCCGACCTTCAAGGCGTGGGAGCACAACCTGTTCATTGGCGCGTTGGCGACCCAGGAGTTGATTCGTTTACAGCTCGATGGTGACAAGATCGTGCATGAAGAGCGCTTGTTGGGCGATCTCAAGGCGCGGATCCGCGATGTGCGGGTGGGGCCGGATGGTTATGTGTATGTGCTGACCGATGCCAAGGACGGGGCATTGTTGAAGGTGGGCTTGAAGGACGGATGATGGCTGAGGGGGCTTATCGCGGGGCACGCCCGCTCCCACGCACGATAGGGGCGAAAGTGTCGTACCATGGCCGGCATGACGCCAGAATCCCTCTACCTCCAGGCCCTCACTGAACGCGGCTACTTTCCCGACCCGGACCAGGCGGCCGCCGTCACCGCATTGCAGGCCTGCTTCGATGCCCTGGGCCAGGACAAGTCGACCCAGGGCCTGTACCTCTGGGGCCCGGTGGGCCGTGGCAAGACCTGGTTGATGGACCTGTTTCACCGTTCGTTGTCGCTACCTGCCCGGCGCCAGCACTTCCATCACTTCATGGCCTGGGTCCACCAGCGCCTGTTCCAGCTCAACGGCACCGCCGACCCGCTCAAGGCCCTGGCCCGCGAGTTGGCTGGCGAGATTCGCGTGCTGTGTTTCGACGAGCTGTTCGTCAGCGATATCGGTGACGCGATCATCCTCGGTCGGCTGTTCCAGGTGTTGTTCGACCAGGGCGTAGTAATCGTCGCCACCTCCAATCAGCCCCCCGACCAACTGTACCGCGACGGCTTCAACCGCGAGCGCTTCCTGCCGGCCATCGCCGCCATCGAGCAGCATATGCGCGTGCTGTCGGTGGCCGGCGAGCAGGACCATCGCCTGCACCCGGGGGCACGGTTGCAACGCTACTGGGTGGCGCCAGCGGGAGGTGGCGGGGCGTTGTCGACGGTGTTCGACCAGTTGAGCCCGGATGACCCCGGCAGCGCGCAGGCCGTGCAGATCGGCTCGCGCCACGTTCAGGTCGTGCGCCACAGCCCGCGGGCGCTCTGGTGCCGATTTGCCGATCTGTGCGAGCAGCCCCTGGCCGCCATGGACTTCATGGCGTTGTGCGACCGTTACCCGGCCATTCTGCTGAGTGATGTGCCGGCCCTGGGCGGCGTGCAGCAGGCCGGGCGTATCGCCCGTGGCACTGAAGATGGCGCCGCCCGTGTCGAGGCCGGAGACCGCGAACTGCCGACGTTGGCGCCCAAGGATGACAGCGTGCGGCGTTTCATCGCGCTGGTCGACGAGTGTTACGACCGGCGGGTCGCGTTGTACCTGGAGGCCGAGGTCCCGCTGGAAGCGCTCTACACTCAAGGGTATCTGGCGTTCCCGTACCAACGGACCCTGAGCCGGCTACGGGAGATGCAACTGCAACGCTTCGCCTGAAGGAGCCGACCATGGAGCCGCTGTCGCATCATCTGCTGACCCAGGCCTACAACAACGGCTGGGCCAACCATCGCCTGTACAAGGCCTGCCTGCAACTGACCCAGGACGAGTTCGTCGCCCCCCGTTGCAGCTTCTTCCCCTCGATCAAGGCCACCCTCAACCACCTGTTGACGGTGGACTGGTTCTACCTGGACGCGCTGGAGTGCGAGCAGCGCGGGGCAACGCCCGACCCGGACGGCGAGCGCTTCTTCGTGCCCGAGCAGCCTTTCGCTACCTGTACCGACCTGCAAGCCCAGCAGGCCCAGGCCGACCAGCGGCTGATCGCTTACTGCCGGCAATTGCGCGATGACCAACTCGGGCGCTATGTCAGCATCGTGCGGCCGGAGCGGATGCAGCATGAGCCGCGCCTGCGCTTGCTGTCGCACCTGTTCGAGCACCAGATCCACCACCGCGGCCAGGTGCATGCGATGCTCAGCGACACGGCGGTCAGGCCTCCGCAACTGGACGAATTCTTCTGCGAAGAGGAGGCCTCGCTGCGCGCCGAGGACTTTGCCGCCCTGGGGTGGAGCGAAGCGCAGATCTGGGCGCAGCGCTGAACGCCATTCAGGGTGTTTCGCCGTCGGCCAGATCATGGGCGGCCTGAACCAGCTGTTCCAGTTGGTGATGCACCATGGCGCGGTCCATCTGCATCAGGGATTGGCGGTTCCATAGCACCTGGCAGCCCGTGATCGGGTCGAGGCCGAGCACGGGCTTGCAGGCGTCCTGGCAGAACAGGTTCTGCTGGCCCCAGCGTACGTCGTCGATGGCGGGTAGTTCGATGAACATCAGCAACTGGTCGGCGGGGTGCTCGGTCACGTTGCACACATGGGTGCCTACTCGCAGGCTGATCACCGGCTCGAAGGCCACTGGGGGATCCAGCTTCAAGGCCGCGTACAGCTGGGTCAACGCATAGTCATAGTTTGTGCCTGGCATGGCGAGTTCTCGTTGGAGGGGACCGCCACGGTAACGACCATGCTGCTTGCCCGACTATCGGAGGCTGTCGTCGTTTTTTAGCTGCTGGCTGTCGCTCACTTTCTGCCGTGCGCCAGGTTCAGCGAACTTCCTACAGATGGTGGCGAAATGCCTCCGCCCATTCCAGGACAATCCCTGCGTTCAAGCAGGGGAGGGCATCGTAGCCTATGGCCATGTCTACACCCGTTGAGCTTCGACGTGGTGTGTAAAGGGGTCTACGGGAAGTACGGCCTGGTGCGAGAGGGATTTCTCCAGTTGAGGACTGGTGTGTGCAAGGGCGGCAGTTGGATGTTGTCGGGGCGGGTTTTGCGTCCCAGGGGCAGGAAGGCTTCTACGCGATCATGGCAGGCGAGCTGGCCGTGCGCGAAAAAGACAATGTCATCGATCTACAGGCCGGCGAGCTGCTGTTCGTCAAGCGTGGCACCTACCTGGTGGCGACCCGATGGCAGGCGTGCCAGGTGCTGTGGCTGCCGCTGGACGTGAATTTCGTGCAGGCGTTCATGCAGCGCCACGGCCAGGAACTGAGCCATCTCGAGCGCTGCGGCGAGCCCGGTGTGAATACCTTGCGGCTTCACCCTTGCACTGCGGCGCAGGAATGCGTGACCCGCCTGGCGGGGCTCGAAGGCGAGGGGACCTCGTCGATGCTGGCAATGCTGCGCCTGGAGGAGCTGCTGTTGCTGCTGGTGTTCGGGGCGCAGGGCCGGGCATTGCTGGCAGCCCTGCGGCAGCAGGGCAATCGCCATGTCGATCGCCTGCACGCCTTCATGGAGCAGCACTACCTGCGCGAGTGGCGCCTGGACCAGTACGCCGAGGCCTTCGGGCTGGGTCTGACGGCATTCAAGAGCCTGTTCTGCTCCTTCTACAACTGCTCGCCGCGGGCCTGGATCACCGAGCGCCGGATTGTCCACGCGCATCATCTGCTGCTGAACACGCGCATGAGCATTGTCGACATCGCCATGGAAAGCGGCTTTTCCAGCCAGTCGTATTTCAGCCAGAGCTATCGCCGGCGTTTCGGTTGCACGCCCAGCGACGCCCGTCGCTAGGCGCCAACCCCTACCTCGCATGGACAAGACCCGTATGAACAGACTTTTCACGCAGCTGGCCCACCGGCTGGGCATGGCGCCATGGCTGGCCGATGATGCTGGCGGCTACCACCTGTGCATTGATGGCCATGGCCTGCGGCTCGAACCGCGTGGCGTACGGCTGGTGGTTCGCAGCTCGCTGTCGTCGGTGGTCGGTCAAGGCGCCAGTCTCGACCAACAGGTCCTGCGCCGCCTGTCGGGCATGCTCGTTGCGTGGGCTGCGCAGTGCCCGCAGCGGTTGGCACTGACACCTGAGGGAGAACTGCTGCTTGAGGCCTGGATAGACCTGTCAAAGGGCGATGTGGATGCCCTTGAGCATGTGCTCGGGGTTCAGCTCGCCCTGCTGAATGTCCTGTGCGCGTTCCGTCGCGGCCCGACACCCCTGATTGCCCGTGGAGCAAGCGTATGGCTGCCATGAGATCGCTTGCCACCGGTCTGGCAGCCCTGCTGGCCAGTCTTGTCGCCCAGGGCGAGCCGCTGGATTGGGCGGACGAGCCGTTCCACTACATCGCCCAGGGCGAGAGCCTGCGCGATGTGCTGACCAATTTTGCCACCAACTATCAAGGTTCGGTGGTGGTCAGCGACAAGGTCAGGGACCAGGTTAGCGCCACCTTCGAGCAGCCGGACCCGCAGGCGTTTCTCGAGCAGGTCGCGGTGCTCTACAACCTGGCCTGGTACTACGACGGCGCGGTGCTGCATGTCGACAAGTCGAGCGAAGTGCAGACCCGCCTGATCCACCTGGACAGGGTACGCGAGCCGCAACTACGTGCGGCGCTCCAGGAGGGTGGTGGCTGGACCTCGCGCTTTGCCTGGCGTGCCACGTCGGGTGGACGGCTGGTGTATGCGTCGGGACCGCCCCGCTATCTGGACCGGGTCGAGCAGACCGTCAAGGCCCTGGAGCAGCAGGCCAGCCTGCAGGATGAACTGGGTGGCAGCCTGAGCGTCGAGGTGATCCCACTCCGGCATGCGGTGGCCGTGGACCGCGAGATCGACTATCGCGACCAGAAGGTGGCGGTGCCCGGCGTGGCCACGCTCCTTTCCCGGGTGCTGGCCGATGCCAATGTGGTGGCGGTCGACGGCCAGTCCGTGGGAGAGGGCGCGCCCGTGCGTGCCGGCCGGGCCGTGGTCCAGGCCGAACCGTCGATCAATTCCATCATCGTGCGTGATCACGCCGAGCGCCTGCCCATGTACCGGCGCCTGGTCATGGCGCTGGACCGGCCAGCGGCGCGGATAGAGGTAGGCCTGACGATCCTCGATATCAACGCCGAACACCTGGATGAGCTGGGCGTGGAATGGCAGTTCGGAGTCGGTAAGCATCAACTGATGGACATCCGAACCCAAGCGGGATTGGCGCAAACCACGTTGGCTGGCAGCCTGGTCGATAGTCGGGGATTGAACCGGCTGCTGGCCAAGATCACCCTGATGCAGGGCGAGGGTCATGCCCAGGTGGTATCACGCCCGACCTTGCTGACCCAGGAAAACACCCTGGCAGTGATCGATCATAGCGAAACCTACTATGTGCGGGTGATGGGCGAGCGGGTGGCCGAGCTCAAGGCCATTACCTACGGCACCTTGCTGAAGATGACGCCGCGCCTGATCCGCAGCACGGACCGGCCGGAAATCAGCCTGAGCCTGCATATCGAGGATGGCAGCCAGAAACCCAACAGCACCGGGCCCGATGGCATTCCGACCGTCAGCCGCACGGTCATCGACACGTTGGCCCGGGTAGACCTTGGGCAGAGTCTGATGATCGGTGGCATCCATCGCGACGAAACGAGCGAAAGCATCCGCAAGGTCCCGTTGCTGGGTGACATTCCCTTCCTGGGCGCCTTGTTCCGCTATCAGTCGAGCAACACCCGTCGTTCGGTGCGCCTGTTCCTGATCGAGCCGAGGCTGATTGACCCCGGGCTTGGCGAGCGTGCCTGATATGACCTGGAAACTGCGGATCTACAGCGGTTTGAATGCCGGCGCCGAGGTGTCCCTGATGCCTGGGCGGGTGGACATCGGCGCCGATCCGGCCCAGGCCGACCTGGTGCTGGCGGATACGGGCATTGCCGCCATTCACCTGGTGCTGATGGTCGAGGCCGGTGGCGTACGCTTGTTGGAGTGGGGTTCGAGCGAAGCACCCACCCAGGATGGACGAGAGGTGGCAGCGCAGGCCGAACTCCAGGCATTGGCGACTCAATGTTGCGGTCCGCTGCAGTGGGCCTTCTGCAATCAAGACGACCTGTTCGCCGAGTGGCTTCCCGCGCAGCGTTCTCGGTCAGGCTTGCGCCACGGCTGGTTCATGGTGCCGGGTGCCGGGTTGCTTTTGCTGCTCGTGTTGCTCACGCGATTGTTGATTGCCGACGCTGAGGCACAGGACACGCCAACAGCAGTGGTAGCGCCCGTCGAGCAACCGCCCCAGCCCCAGGAGCAAGCCCGGACGCGGCTGGCGCAACTGCTGCGCGAATGGCGCCTGGAGGACACCTTGAGCGTGACCGACCAGGGACACACCCTGGTGCTGCGCGGGGCGCTGCGCGAGCGCCAGCTCCAGGACTACCAGAACCTGCAGCGACAGTACCGCGAGGCATTCGGCGACCACCCATCATTGCGCTTGGTCGACGAGGGCAGGGCACCTGCGCCCGCGAAACTCGATTTCCCTGTTCGAGGCGTCTCACTGGGGCGGTTGCCCTACGTGACGCTGAGCGACAACCGCCGTTACCCAGTGGGGGCACTGATGCCCTCCGGCATTCGCATCCTGGCGATCGATCGGCAGGCGATCACGCTGAGCAAGGGTGGCCGGGACTACGTGATCAACCTGAAGGAGAGACCGGCAGATGATGGATGAACTCATGTGGGAGGTGCGTGATCCGCGTAAGCAGGCGCGAATGTTCTCGGTGCTGGAGCACGCACGGCAGGCCTGTGCCAGGCAGTTGTCGGAGCCGCTGCCACCTTCCGAGTTCCAGGAATTGCACCAACAACTGGCGGCCCTTGAAGCAGCCTTGAAAATACTCGAGAAACTGGAGGAACACTGAAATGACGAACATCAGCAGCGGCTTCTACGACGGTACCAGCAACACCATGGACATGGTGCACAAGGGGATGGTCGAGCAGGTACAAAAGGCCAACAAGGATGTTCTCGATTCGCTCGAGAAGCTCAACAAGAAAAGTGACGATCCTGCGTTGCTGGCCGACATGCGCCATCGTACGAACATCTGGTCGAACGTGTTCCAGGTCGATGCGACCCTGGGTCAGACCTTCAAGAACACTCTCAGCAGCATCCTGCAGAAGTTCTGAGCATGAACCATTCCGTGAACAATCTGATGGCCCGCCTGGGCCTGCTGGGTGTCGAGCATCGTCACCATGACGAGGCGTTGTGCATCGCGCAATGGCTGGCCCGGGAACCGGCAACCATGGAGGCCGCCTGTGCGATACGCATTGCCAGCCTGATGGGGCAGGGGCGTTGCGAGGAAGCCCTGGCAGAGGGCAACCAGGCACCCTGGCCATCCCTCGAGCCGTGGCTGGCGCTGTGCGAGCGTCAGTTGGGCTACATGGCCGTGCTCGAGCGGCGTCTCGAGGGCATGGCGCAGAGCGGTGATCCTGACCTGGTCCGCTTTGCCCAGGGCATGCGCGCCCAGGTGGTGGCATGAGTCCGCTGGCCTCGGCGCTTGTGTCTGGTGCGCAAGGTGCACTGATCGCGTTGCCCACGCACAGTGATCAAGACGCAGCCGAGTTCCAGGCAAGCCTTGTTGAACATCAAACCCGCGAACAGGTGTCCTCGGAACTGACGCAGCAAACGAGGCTGCAAGTGCTCGCCATGGCGATGGACCTGCTGAATGATTCCTTCACGGTGGAGGGCGACTCATGAATGGCATTACCGAGGTAACCCGGGTTGTCACCGACCTGCAGTCCCTGTCAGCACCGGCTGCCGATTCCCGGCAGGTGGCCGAGTTCGAGCAAGCGCTTTCCGGTGCCGCCGACAGCCCTGGCGATGGACTGCTGCACCAGATAGGGCAGCTCCACCAGCAGCATACCGAAGCCCGGCAGGGCGCGCAGGCCAGCCTGGTCTCGCGCACGGGGGACCCCGTGGCACTGATGGACGCCCATTGGTCGCTGATCCGCAGCAACCTGCAGGTAGAGTTGATCGCCAAGGGTGTCGGGCGCACCACGCAGAACATCGAAACCCTCATGAAAGCCCAGTAGGTGTCCTGTGAAAAGATCATGGCAGTGCATGCTGCTTCTGGCAGTGCTGACACTGGGCGGGTGCAGGGTCGAGCTTTACCTTGGCCTCGCCCAGCGCGAGGCCAACGAAATGCTCGCGGTGCTGGACACCGAGGGCATCGCAGCGGTGAAGGCCCAGGACAAGGACGGCAAGGTGAAGATCCTGATCGACGAAGCCGATATCGGCCACGCGCTGGCGGCGCTCAAGCGTCAGGGCTATCCGCGGGAGATGTTCTCCACGGTCAACGACGTGTTTCCCCGGGACAGCCTGATCTCCTCGCCCTTGGAGGAACAGGCGCGGCTGACCTATGTGAAGTCCCAGGAACTGTCGCGGACCTTGTCGGAGATCGATGGTGTACTGGTGGCCCGGGTGCACGTGGTATTGCCGGAGCCCCGTGACGGCCTGCGCGCGCAGGCCGGCGTAGCGTCGGCGTCGATCTTTATCAAACATGCGGCGGATGCGGCGCTGGAGCTGTACATCGGGCAGATGAAACAGCTGTTGAGCAACAGCATCGAAGGCCTGGACTACGAGCGCATCAGCGTGGTGCTGGTGCCGTCGAACCAGGCGCGTCAACCGCTGGCGGGCCTGCGCCATGTCACGCTGTTGTCGATCCAGGTTCTGGAAGGTTCGCGCTGGCGGCTTGTGGCGCTGCTGGGCGTGCTGCTCGGGGTGCTGGTACTGAGCAACCTGGCGCAGTACCTGTGGTGGCGTCAGAGAGCATGACCGAGTTCCAGTTTCGTTACTGCCCGGCGCACTACCTGCATTCGACCCACTGTCCCGAAGCGCTGGATCAGATGGTTCAGGCCTTGCCGTACTGGCGGGAGAGTCGCGAGGTCAACGGCTGGCTGATGTCGGTGCTGGCGCTGTGCGAGCCGTTCGACTTGCCAGAACGACTCGGCAGGCTGGCCCTGTTTTCACAGCCGGCATTGGAGCGGGTGTTGGCCAGTTTGGGCGGCCTGCTGCATGGCCAGGCCATCCGACAAGTACTCGAACGGTCGGGGCAGGCGCGGTTGCGGGCGGCACTCGACCCACAGGGCCTGCGCTATTGCCTGGAAAAGTGGTGTCTCGTCATTGGCCCTTGGCCTGTGGGCTGGCAACAGGCGCTGCCAGCCGGTGACCTGGACGCGTACCTGCCTGGTTGTGGCTTGGCGTTCTGGCTGCAGGCATGCGGTGAGGTCGATTCGGGGTTCGCTCGGCGTCTGAACCTGCGCCTGCCCGCCGTGACTGCAATGCCGACTTGGCCGATGGACGATGAACAACGCGTCCTGGCACGCACCCTTTGCCTGAAAGTGGCCCGAGACAGGAGCCCGGAATGTTGCCATTTATTGAGTTGAATGAGGCCCGGCCGATGATCGACCCGAGCCTGAACGTATTGCGCAGCACTGACTATCAGCAGTACCTCGATGCCAGCGTACTGACCGAAAACGCACGTCAGCGTGCCCGGGATATCGATGCCCGGGCCGATGCGGTGCTCGAGGAGCATCAGCGGCTCGGGCGGGAGGTCGGGCTGGAAATGGCCGCCATCGAACAGGTGGCGTTGCTGCATGGGACACGCTTGCGCTGCGATGCCTTCTATCGCCAGGTCGACCAGCAGATGAGCGAGGTGGTGCGCCAGGCCGTGTGCAAGGTGCTGGGGGAGTACCCTGATATCGAGCTGACACTGGCCGCGACCCGTCAGGCGCTGGCGCAGGTTCAGCCAATGGAAGCGTTGTTGCTGCACGTAGGGCCCGATCAGTTGCCTGAGGTTCGCCAGCGTTTGGATGAAGTGCTCGCGCTATATCCCGAGGTCGGGCCTGTCGAGGTATGCGCCGATGCCAGGCTAGCGCGAGGCGGCTGTCGCCTGGAGACCGCAGGCTGCGTGATCGATGCCAGTATCGAAGGGCAGTTGGCCGCGTTGCAGCGGGCGCTGACGCAACGGCACCTTGACGATGAGGCTGGAACGCCATGAACGAAGCCGTGTTGGCCGCAGCCGCGCGGGCGATCCGTGATGATCAGGAGCGCGATGCGTTGCTCCAGGTGTTCTGGACACAGCTTCGCCAGCCTGCTCGGAATCTGGCGAGGGAGCGCGCAGAAACCGTGCCTGTGCGCCGGCCATTGCCGCAGCGTGGGATCCTGGTCTAGCGCTCCCATCTCCATTGTCCTGGACCTGTGGGAGCAACTGTCTTGCTCAATTTTTAGAATCTGGCGCGATCCCTGTGGGAGCGGGTTTACCCGCGAACACCAGCGAAGCTGGTGCCAACCACCGCGGCGCTTGCTTCGCGGGTAAACCCGCTCCCACAGGGACCTTGGTTTGCCTGTGGTTTACGTTATCTATGCCATCTCCTCCTGCGCCTGCAACCAGCGAATCACCTCGGCCACCGGCTGGATCAACTCGCCGGGAATGTACTGCTCCACCCGGCTGTCGGCGAATAGCGCCCGGGCCAGGGGAATACGTTCGAGCACCGGTACTCCTTCTTCCTCGGCAATCCGCCGCACCAACAGGGCCTGCTCGTCGGTGTACTTGAGGGTGACCAGCGGCAAGGGTGTTTCCCCGGGTTTGTAGCGCAGGCCCACGGCGATATGGGTCGGGTTGGCGACGATGACCGACGAGCGCCTGACCTCCGCGCGCAACGTGCCGTTGTGCATTTCGCGATGGCGCTTGCGGCGCTCGCGCTTGAGCTCGGGGGCGCCCTCCATCTCCTTGTGCTCGCGCTTGACCTCTTCCTTGCTCATGCGCAATTGCTTGAGATGCTGCCAGCGCTCCAGGCCGTAGTCGGCTGCCGAGATCGCCAGGAAACCCACGGCACAGACCCCGATCAGTCTGCCCATCAGGCTGCCCAGCAACGGCAGGATGCACTCGATGCCGCACGATGCCACCCGCAGCAGCGTGCGCAGGTGGTCGCTGAGCAGGCCAAGCACCAGCGCGCCGAGCAGCAGTACCTTGAGCGACGACTTGAGGAAATCGAACACGTTCCTGACCGAGAAGATTCGTTTCACCCCCTCCAGTGGACTGACTTTCTTCAGGTCGGGTGAGAGCGACTGGCCGCTGAACACGAAGCCGGTCTGCAGCAGGTTGCCGGCGATGGCGGCGAGCACGGCCGTCAGCAGGAACGGCAGGGTGAGCCATAGCAACTCATGCAGCAGTTGCTCGAGCATCAGCTCCAGCGCTTGGCGAAAGGGCAGGTAGAGCAGGGGGGCGGGGAGCATCATCAGCTCACGCAGATGCCCGAGAAAGTAGTCGGGAAAAGCCATGGGCAACGCAACCAGGCTCAGGATCAGCACCGTGGAGACCAGCTCCTTGCTCTTGGCCACCTGACCGTTGCGGCGCGCATCGCGCAATTTTGCCCGTGTGGGCTGTTCAGTTTTCTCGCTGCTCATGGTTGCTCCAGCAACGGAGCGAGCAGACTTGCCTTGGCCAGCGCGATGGACACCTGATCCTCGGCCAGTGTCATCAGCAGGACCAGGTACGGCACAAGTAGCGTGCTGCAGACCAGGCTCTTGATCGGCATGGACAGGATGAACACGTTCAGCGACGGCGCGAAGCGGCTGACCAGGGCCAGGCCGAGTTCGGCGAGGAACATGGCGATCAGCAAGGGTGCTGCGAACAGCACGCACAGGGCCAGCAGGTAATCGAACTGGGCCAGGAAGAAGGTGTTCCACTGGCTGCCGATGTGCGGGTAGAAGCTTGCCACCGGCCAGCTGGCGTAACTGCCCAGCAGTGCCCCCAGCAACCCCAGGAAGGCGCCGCCGGTGAAGAACAGGGTAAGGAGCGTCTGCGCCAGCAAGGTGCCGGAGGGGCTGGTCTGGCTGCCCAGCAGCGGGTTGAGGGTGGAGGCCAGGGTGGCGCCGCGCTGGTTGTCGATGAGAAAACCGCAGGCCTCCAGGGCCCAGAACGGGATGACCACCACAAAGCCCAGCAGCAGGCCGAGCAGCACTTCCTTGCCGATCAGCAGCCCCAGCTGCAACCCGTCCAGCTCGGCGGGCAGGGTACCGGCCACGCAGGGGTAGATGAACAGCGCCAGCGAACAGGCCACGCCATTGCGCACCAGCGCGCCGCCCAGTACCTGCTTGCCGAGGATCGGCAGCAGGAGAAAGCAGCCGAACAACCGGGGCAGGATCAGGCTGAAGCCCAGCAGCATCTGTTCAAGTGTCTGGACCGTCATCGCACCGAGGGAATCCGGTTGAGCACCAGGTCGGTGTAGCGATATAGCTCGCTGCCCATCCAGTCGGCGGTGACGAACAGGGTGACGACCACCGCCACCAGTTTGGCGACGAAGCCCAGGGTCTGTTCCTGCACCTGGGTCAACGCCTGCACCAGGGATACCAGGGTGCCCACCAGCGCGGCCATCAATACTGTCGGCAGGGAAAGGACCAGCACCAGCCACAGCGACTGGCTGGCGAAGTGCAACACTTCGGTACTGTGCATGTCAGCCTCCGTAGCTCAGCACCAGGCCATGGGAGAGTCGTCCCCAGCCGTCGAGCAGGACGAACAGCAGCAGCTTGAAGGGCAGTGAAATGGTCACCGGCGAGACCATCATCATGCCCATGGCCAGGAGGATGTTGGAGATGATCAGGTCGATGGCGATGAAGGGCAGGCAGATCAGGAAACCGATCTCAAAGGCCCGGCTCAGCTCGCTGATGGTGAACGCCGGCAGCAGCACCAGCAGGCCGTTGCCATCGACCCGCTCGGCGTAGTGGCTGGGCCATAGCTGGTGGGCGCTGTCGAGGAAGAAGGCGCGTTCGCGCTCGTTGACCTGGCCATCGAGGAAGGCGCGAAACGGCGCCATGCCTTCGTCGAGAAAACGTTCGACTGAGCGGGCATCGCCGAGGGTCGTTTCATGGGCGTTCAGGTAGTCGTAGGTAGCCATGCCCACCGGGGCCATGACGTAGATACTGAGAATGATCGCCAGGCCGTACAGGGCCATGTTCGGCGGAATCTGCTGGACACCCAGGGCATTGCGCAGCAACGAGAAGACTACGGCCATCTTCAGGAACGAGGTGGCCATGACCGCGATGAAGGGCACCAGCGACAGCAGCGCCAGGCCGAGGATCAGGCTCAGTTCGTTCGGCAGCTGGATCATGTCGGTTGCTGTTCCAGCAGGCGGTTGATCCGCACCCCGAGGCGGCCGTCGATCTGCACCAGCAGACCGGTGCCGACACAGCGCTGGTTGGCGAGGATACGCACCTGGGCATCCAGCGGGCTGTGCAGTTCGATCAGCGCTCCAGGTTGCAGGGTCGACAGCGTGTGCAGGTCGAGGGTCTGGCGACCGACTTCGAAACTGACCGGTATTGGTAGTTGCTCCAGTGTTTCCAGGGCGGTGTCGGTCACAGGGGGGGTGTCGTGCATGCGGACTAGCTCCAGGTGTGTGTCGTCGAGTTGCAGTTCGGCCCAGGGGTGGCCATCGAGCACGCCCAACAGTCGCGGGGAGCTTGGCGTACCTGCGGGCAGCAGCAGGATGTCGCCCGTGCCGAGGTCGCGCAGCTCGTGCAACGTCAGTTCGAGGGGGCGCCACTGCAGCGAGAGGTTCAGCAGGATGTTCAGGCGTTCGCGCAGTGGACGCCGTGGCAAGACCGTCAGCAGGCGCTCGCTTTCGCCTTGCACCCAGCAGGGCAGCAGGCCTTGCGTGCTGCTCAGCGTCACTTGCAGACCGGGTGTGCGGTCGATGGTTTCTGCTGGCTCGATGCCCAGGCATTGCAGGCCGGGCAGGCGAGGAGTGTCCCGTTGCAGCACCGCCAACTGCAGTGCGCTGGGGAGGCTGGCAAAGTCGGCGGCCTGCAACTGCGGTGCAAGCCATTGCGCCAGCTGCTGCCGACGACACAGCAGGCGAGTCGGTACGCCGAGCCAATCGATCTGCACGGCCAGATCCAGGTCATCGCCTGGAACGCTGACACTCAGCGAGACCTGCCCTTGATCGTCGGCATAATGGGGTTGGCGATGGCTCAGTAACTGCTGCAAGCGCAGTTCCTGGGTGTGGGCGGCAGGCAAGTTCAATGTACTCATGGTTCAGACCAGCCTTCGTCCTCTACATGGCGCTTGTTGCGTGAGCCTTGCTGGCTGTCGCCATTTGCGCCGAAGCCGAGGCTGACCGGCTGCGCGGGATCGAGCCGTTGCAGACGCTCAAGCAGGTCCGTACCGGCTACCTGCAATTGCCGCAGGGCGGCTGGCGCCGCCTGGATCTCCACCTGCAGGCCAGCGCTCACAGGGTTCATGCGTACTTCGACATGGCCCAGCTGAGGTAACTGCACCTGCAACAGGGCCTGTTCGCGGGTACCCGTCCTGCTGGCGAACAGTTGCAATTGCAGGCGCTCCACAAGCGTCTGCAGATCCTGGATGGGGGCCGCGACAGTTGCCGGCAAGGCCCTGTCGATCAGGGGGCGCTCGCCCGATGAGGCAGGGGGCGCAAGGATTGGCTCGATATCACTGGGTAGCAGACGATCCGGCACGTTGTCGGTACTGTCGCGGACGGTTTGCAGGCCCGCATCGGCACGGCTTGCCTCGGTCAATGAGGTCGGCTCGACCTCATCAAGTATCGCTGGCATGGGCTCCGGAAGGGGGCGTTCGATGACGTTCTCGATCAGCGCAGGTCGTTCTGCTGCGCAGGCGGGTGGGCACTTTGCGATCAAGGCAGCCATGCTCAGGACCACTTGGGTGACAGGGCGTTCAGGGCTGGCCTCGTCCCGGGCAGGTCGAAGGCCTGTATCCTGCGGCGCGCTGCGCTTGAACCGTGGAATTTCCAGCAGGTGTTCGAACAACAGTCGCTGCTCGTTGCAAGGCCCACGTTCAGGCGGGTCAGGCAATGGGTTGTCCGCCAGCGCAGGAACAGGCTGGGTGTTCAGCATGGCGAGCCTCCCTGGCCATGGCACTCCTCCACTTCGAGCTCCTGGCTGTGCTCTGTGCGCCGAGCGGCTTGCCGGGATGCCTGCTCGTGCAGTTGCTTGAAGCTGTCCAGCTGTTGTCTGGCCTGGGCAAGTTTCGCTTGCGCCTGCTGGCGTGCGGTGTGCTGGCGCGCCAGTGCATTCTCGCAGGCCACGACTTGTCCACGCAGGCTCGCTTCCCGCTCGCCGAGCAGGCCGACCTGGCGACGCCACTGTTCCAGGTCATGGCGCTTGGTCAGGCGCCCCACCTGCGCATCGAACAGGCGCTGCTCCTCTTCGCGGGACCAGCACCGATACGTCAGGTGCGCCTCGAGCGATTTTGCCTTGTCCGCCTGTGCCGCCTGCAAGCGGGCCTGCTGATTGCGCGCTTCGTGCTCGGCCCGTTGCAGTCGGCGTTGCTTGATGGATAACAGGGTGGTCAAGGGCACCGGGCGATCTCCAGCAGTTGTTCGAGGCTCTGCTGCAGCGAACTGTGTTCGTGCGGTGCCTGGCACAGCCAGGCACGAATGGCATCGTGCTTGTCGATGGCCAGGTCCACGGCAGGGTCCTGGCCTCGGGAGTATTCGCCGACTCGCAGCAGCAGTTCGACGTCTTCATAGCGCGCCATCCACTGGCGCAACTGGCTGGCGGCGGCACGGTGGGCAGGGCTGACCACCTGGTGCATGACCCGGCTGACCGAGCGCAGCACGTCGATGGCCGGGTAGTGGTTGGCCGCCCCCAGCGCCTGTGACAGCACGATATGGCCATCGAGGATCGAGCGGGTTTCCTCGGCGATCGGTTCGTTCAGGTCGTCGCCCTCCACCAGCACGGTGTAGAGCGCGGTGATCGAGCCCTTGTCCGAGTGCCCGGCGCGCTCGAGCAGGCGTGGCAACTGGGCGAACACCGAGGGCGGAAAGCCGCGTCGGGTCGGCGGTTCACCCGCGGCCAGGCCGATCTCGCGTTGGGCCCTGGCGAAGCGGGTCAGCGAGTCCATCAGCAACAGGACCTTGCAACCCTGGTCGCGGAAATACTCGGCCACGGTGGTGGCGACGAAGCCCGCCCGGGCCCGCTCCATCGCCGGGCGGTCGGAGGTCGAAACCACCAGCACCGCGCGGCGCAGCCCGTGTTCGCCAAGCTCGTGATGAATGAACTCGCGCACCTCGCGACCGCGCTCGCCGATCAGCGCAAGGACGATCACGTCGGCCTTCGCGTTGCGCATCAACGAGGCCAGCAGCGTGCTCTTGCCGCCGCCGGCAGGGGCGAAGATGCCGACCCGCTGCCCCTCGGCGCAGGTGAGCAGCCCATCGATGCAACGGATGCCCAGGCTCAAGGGCGTGTCGACCAGCTTGCGGCTCAAGGGCGCCGGCGCATCCCGGTGCACCGGGTACCAGGCCTGTGGTGTGGCCGGCATGCTGCCGTCGAGCGGGTTGCCGAAGCCGTCAAGCACTGTTCCCAGCAAATGATCCCCCACGCCCACGCGGTGCATGCTCCCGGTGGGGCAGACCTCGGTGCGCGTGCAAAGGCCCTGCATGTCGCCCAGCGGGGCGAGCAACGCCTGGTCCTGTTGCAGGCCGATGACCTCGGCCAGCAGCGCCTGCTCATGGTTGGGCCTGCGCAGTCGGCATAGCTCGCCGACCTGCACGCCGGGCGCCAGCGCACGGATCAGGGTGCCGGTGACCTGGGTGACCTTGCCGTTGACCTGGACCAGGGTGGCGCCGTTCACGGCAGACTTCAGGGTCTGGGGAATCTGCAGCAGCGATGGCGACATGGGTACGATGTGGGTGCGTGAATGAAGGGGACCATTCTAGGAAGCTTGCCCGGGGATGGATTTCACTGTGAGTCGCATGTTTTTAGATTCCGGTCGCTATGTGTTGCGCGCGCCGGCAGGCTAAAAAGAAGCGCCCGACGATGACAGTACGGCTGCTGGCTTGCCTCTAGCATGCCGCTCATTCATTTATTTCGAAGTGAGGTGGGGATGAGCGAAGGCATCGGCTTTGCCCGGGTTGACCCGATGGTGGACATGGGGGGCGGCTGGGAGGCGCAGGCAACCGTCCAGGCGCGGCAGGTGACCCCGATGGGGCAGCAGGCCGAGATGGCGGAGGAGCTGTCGATGGCATTCTCGTCGCTGGCCAATGCCCGGCTCAGTGCCCGCAGTCGCGTCACCGATGCGCGCCTGCATGGGCAGCAGGCGGGCCAGGCGGCCGAGGAGATGCTGGCCAAGGTGCCGGACGTCCAGCGCCGCGCCCTGGATGAACTGGTGGCCTGGTTGCGTCAGCATCCTCATCTGACACCGGGGGAGCTGGAGGCACGCCTGGATGGCTTCTCCGGCGAAGCCTGCCATCGCTACCTGGCCCTGGCCTATGCCCGTGATGCATTGGGCAAGGCGGCTGATACCCGCGACTTGCTCGGCAAGCTGGACCAAGCCATGGCAAGCATGGCGCAGACGCAAGGCCAGGCGATCGAACTGGGGATCGAGATCGGTCCGCTGGCACAGGCGACCCAGGAGCAGGGTGTCGCCGAGGTGGCCGCGCTGCGCGAGGTTTATTGCGACTTCCTGTGCGGTTATCGCGGGCTCCGGCACGCCTGGGACGACTTGCGCGCACGCTTCGGCGATGCGGCCATCGGCGATATCGCCCAGTTCATGCTCAACGGCCTGGCCAGTCATATCAGCGGGCCGTCCTCGCACCTGGACAGCAACCAGCTGCAGCAGGTCATCAGCGACATGAAGCTGGTGCAGGCCCTCAAGAAACTGGAAAGCGACACGGCCGCGCTGTTCCGCCAGCTTGCCGGAGAGCCCAGTGGCGTACGGGCCTTCTGATCTGGTCAGCGACCTGTTGGCGCTGCTCGACAAGCGCTGGATCACCGAACAGGACATCCTGCGCCTGCTCGCCGCGCTGCCGCTGGCCCCTGGCGCTCAACGTGTCCATTGCCTGCGTGAACTGCGGCGGATCTTTCGCCTGCTGCCCTTGCAGGTGTTCAGCGAAGAGGTCCAGCGCGAGCACCTGCTGGCGATCTGTCAGTTGACCATGGACCAGCTCATCGACGACGAAGAAGCGTCGCTGCATGGCGGGCGGGAGGCGTGAGCATGGACTTGTGTACTGAAGCCATGGTCCGGTTCTGTCGCGATCAGGGAGTGATTCTGGCGCATCCGCAGGAGACCTTTCAGCGTCTGGAACTTGCGGATATCGGTGTCGTGCAGTTTGAGCGACAGGCAGGGCAGTTGACACTCTGGCTGACCTTTCCCGTGCATGGAGCACTGTTTGAACGTGCCCTGTCGAATGCGCTCAGGCAGGTCCATGATCATCAGGCGCCTGGCCAACTGCTGCGTTGCGGCCTGCTGCCTGACGACCGCCTGGTGTTGCTGGTCAGCCTTGATGAGCACCGGGTGACCGAGCAGGTACTGCATGAGGCTTGCCGGCTGCTGTCGCGGGTGCGTGTCGAAGTGCTCACGGCATGAGCGTGATCGAGCGAGCCGGGCAGCTCCCTGACCTGTGGTTGCCGTCATTGGCAGCCGACACTGCGTTGCCACGGCCGGCTGGCGAACCGCTGCCGATGCCGGGGCAATCCGTGCAGGCTCATCTGCGTGAACTGTACCCGCGGCATCGGATGGAACGCCTGCGTCTGTCCTACGCCAGCCCCGAACAGGAACTGCATGCCCTGTACGACCCGCAGCGCTTCGCCACGACGCTGGACGCCCTGGCGGAGCAACTCCTCAACACCCAGGGCCGCGAGAACCGCCAGGCGGCGGCGCTGCTGCAGGCATTGCTGGCCGACCGGCATACGCTGGCGTGCTACGCCAACCTTCTGCTCAAGGTATGAATAGATGCAATTGACGATTGAACAGCGTGATGTCCTGCAGCTGTTGGCCTGGCTGCACCTGCGATGTGGCCGGCCCGAGGGCGCGCATACGTTGCTGGAGGTGCTGTTGCGGGTTGATCCCGATCACATCGCCGGGCGCCGCGCCTCGGTAGTGGCTGCATTGGAACTGGGCGACTGGGCGCGTGCCGAGCAGCAGTGCCTGGCGCTGCGTGACGCCGGTGAGCAGCGGGCCCCCCTGTGGCTGTGCCTGAGCCAGGCGCAGCAGATGGCGGGCCGGTTGGAGCAGGCCCAGGCCACCTTCGCCGAGTACCTGCGACGCAAGGCCCACCCATGAACACCTTGACCCGGGTGCTTGGCCATATCGGCGCGCGCAAGGACCTGATGCTGGCCGTGATGCTGCTGGCGGTGGTGTTCATGATGATCCTGCCGTTGCCACCGCTGTTGCTGGACCTGCTGATCGCCCTGAACATGACCATCGCCGTGGTGCTGCTGATGATGTCGGTGTATGTCGTATCGCCGCTGCATTTCTCGGTGTTTCCCTCGGTGCTGCTGGTCACCACGCTGTTTCGCCTGGCACTGTCGATCAGCACCACGCGGATGATCCTGCTGGAGGCCGACGCCGGGCAGATCGTGCAGACCTTCGGCGACTTCGTGGTCGGCGGCAACCTGGTGGTGGGCTGCATCCTGTTCCTGATCATCACCATCGTGCAGTTCCTGGTCATCACCAAGGGCGCCGAGCGGGTGGCGGAGGTCAGCGCGCGGTTTTCCCTCGATGCCATGCCGGGCAAGCAGATGAGCATCGATGGCGATCTGCGCGCCGGGGTCATCGACGTCAACGAGGCCCGCGAGCGCCGTGGCGAGGTGGAGAAGGCCAGCCAGATGTATGGAGCCATGGACGGGGCGATGAAGTTCGTCAAGGGCGACGCCATCGCCGGGCTGGTGATCATCGTGGTCAACCTGCTGGCGGGCCTGGCCATCGGCGTGATGCAGAAGGGCATGAGCGCGGCTGACGCCTTGCAGCTCTACGCGGTGCTTACCGTGGGCGATGGCATGGTCAGCCAGGTGCCGGCGCTGCTGATCGCCATCACAGCCGGCATCATCGTCACCCGCGATGGCGAAGGGGCGCGCGACCTTGGGGCGAATATCGGCAACCAGGTAATGGCGCAACCCAAGGCCCTGATGATCGGCGGCGCATTGCTGGTGTTGTTCGGGCTTGTTCCAGGCTTTCCGACGGTCACTTTCCTTACCCTGGCACTGCTGGTCGGGGGCGGTGGCTGGTGGGCGATCCGCCAACGGCGCATCGCGGAGGAGGGCCGGCTGCACACTGGTGGCCTGCCGGCGTTGCTGGCCAATGGCGCTGGCGCCCCCACGCTCAAGCCTTCCGGCAAGGCGAAGACGGCCGCTGACGCGCAAGCGTTCGCCTTGACGGTGCCCTTGCTCATCGATGTGGACAGTGGCCTGCAAGCCGCCTTGGAGGCTGCCTCGCTGAACGACGAGCTGGCGCGGGTCCGCCAGGCGCTGTATCTGGATCATGGCGTGCCGTTTCCCGGTATCCGCCTGCGTTTCAGCAGCGTGCTCGGCCCCGGCGAGTACCGCATCCTGTTGCAGGAAGTGCCGGTGGCGCGTGGCAGGCTGATGCCGGAACGGCTGCTGGTCCAGGAAAAGCCCAGCCAGCTGGCGCTTGTCGGCGTGCCCTACGAGGAAGGCGAAGCCCTGCTGCCAGGACGGGCAGCGCTGTGGGTGGAGCAGGCCCAGCGCGAGCGTCTGGAGCGCGCCGGATGCGCCTTCCTGGCGATTGACCAGGTGCTTGCCTGGCACCTGTCGCAGGTTTTGTGCGAATACGCCGGGGACTTCATCGGTATCCAGGAGACCCGCTACCTGCTGGAGCAGATGGAGCAGGGCTATGGGGAGCTGGTCAAGGAGGTGCAGCGCATCCTGCCGTTGCAGCGCATCACCGAGGTGTTCCAGCGGCTGGTGGGCGAGGGTATCTCGATCCGCAACATGCGCTCGATCCTCGAAGCCTTGGTGGAGTGGGGGCAGAAAGAGAAGGACGTGGTGCAGCTGGCCGAATACGTGCGCAGCAGCCTCAAGCGCTATATCTGCTACAAGTACGCCAGCGGGCACAACCTGCTGCCGGCCTACCTGCTGGATCCGGCGGTCGAGGAGATGATCCGCAACGGCATCCGCCAGACCAGTGCCGGCAGCTACCTGGCCCTGGAGCCTGCGCAGAGCGACACCTTTCTCGCCCAGGTGAAAGCCGTGGTGGGCGACTTGCAGGATGCCCAGGCAAGGCCCGTGCTGGTGGTGTCGATGGATATCCGCCGCTATGTGCGCAAGCTGGTCGAGGGCATCTATTTCGACTTGCCGGTGCTGTCCTTCCAGGAACTCACCACGCAGATCAACATCCAGCCATTGGGGCGCATCGGCTGACGCCAGCCTGGCGTCAGAAAGCGTACCCACAAACTACAAAATCGCGGCCGGGTCTGACGGAGCGGCCGCTTGCACCTCAATAGACTTCATCGGCATGTACCCCGGCCTTGTGCCAGGAAGGGTACCTGACCAACCGGATGCAGATGATGAGCAGTTCTATTGAAGCAAGAAGTCGCCCTGTCCCTTTGCCGTACGTAGACCGTGTCGCGCCGCCGGACACCTGGCGGGATATCAAACGGCTGGAGGCGATCCAGGATCAGCACGGGATCGTGGCCGTGGACGGCCAAGGCCAGCCGCTGAGCGCGGAGCACCGGTCGCAGGCCATCGAGACGTTGCTGGGGGCCGAGGGGCAAGCGCGTCTGGCACAGAGCCGTCCCTATTTCGAGAGCCTGTTGGCGCAACCGTTGCCCGAGCAGCATGTCGACGCGCTGTACCGATTGCTCGAGGCTTATGCCGGCTGGTTGCCGGGAGCGCCCTTGCAGCTGCAGAACCTGGGCGAGCGCCTGTGCATGGACGAGCTGGTGATGGCGGCGATGGGCCTGCGCATGCGCAAGCAGAAGGCCGAGCGCACCGAGCTCAGCGAGCAGCTCAAGTGCCTTACGGCGGAGCTGAAGATCTTCAGTGTGATCCAGTCGAAGGTCAACATGGTGATGGCCGACAAGGGCACCTTCAAGCTGGAAGACGATGGTTTCAACCTCTTCGACCGCAAGCTTTACGACCTAGATGCGGACAGTTGGGAGAAGAGCTCCGAGCGCCGATTGCTCTCGAGCCTGGATACGTTCCAGTCGGACGGGATCGTCACGGTGCGGCATTTCCTCGAGGGCGCGCAATCTGCCTCTGCGTCGAGTGAAAACGGCGGCCGCCTGCAAAAGGTCAGTGGGCCGATGAGCGACCTGAAAGCGCAGTACGCCTGGGACAAGGACAACAACCCGTTGGCCAATTTCTCCCAGGCCCTGAGCGACCGCACCCGCATCGTCAACGACAAGGTGACCGAACAGACCACCCTGCTCAACGACGTGGGCTCGCGCTACACCACCTCCACCGAGGTGATGATGAAGTTCGTCGAGACCTGGTTCTCGATGCTGTCCAGGATTCTGCAGAACTGAGGTAGGTGATGACGGCAGTACAACAGATGGCCGGCGACGATGCCGATGCCAACAACGTCGATGCGATCGAGCGCTTCTTTGGCGATGGCGGCACCTTCGCCATGCTGCGCGGGGTATGCGCGGCGCAACTGGAAACGCTTTACGCCCAGGCGTTCAACTTCTACCAGGCGGGACGGCTGGACGATGCGCTCACGCTGTTCAAGGGGCTGGCGGCACTCGACCATTATGACCCCCGGGCGTTTCTTGGCGTGGCAGGCGCGTACCAGGCGCTTGAGCGCTACCAGGACGCATTGCCGGCTTATGCCTATGGCGCGATGCTCGCGCCGCAGGACCCGCGTTTCAGCTTCCATGGCGCGCAATGCCACCAGTACCTGGGCGACCTGGCAGCGGCGCGCAGCGGCTACGAGCAGGCGCTGATCCTGGCGGTAGACAGCGAGCATGCCGGCCTGGCAGGTCAGGCGCAGGTACTGCTCGAGGCCCTGCAGCAGAAGGAGGGCGCACGTCATGCGAATTGAGCTTCTGTCTGTGGCGCAGCCGCTCCTGATACCGGCTGAAATCGAATCGGAAATGCTGCTGCCGGGCACGGCGATCCAGTTGCCCGGCGAGACCGGTACAGCGTCCAGCGTCGCAACGATCAAGCAAGACATGAGTGTCCGATTGGACCCTCCAGCGCCGCTGGCGAAGGGGCTGCATCAGGGGTTGGCATTCGACAAGCTGATCGACGCTGAAGGCCTCATGCAACCAGTGCTGGTCGCGGTACCTGATGTCGGTGCATTGATACTCGGCCAACTCGCCGGGGATATCTCCGACGCTGAACTGGATATCCGCCTCACTGAACTGCTGAGCCAGTTGGGTGCGCGCCAGACCGAGCTGAACCTGCAGCAGGTACGTCAGCTCACCGAGCAAAACCGCCAGCAGATGGCGCTCAATGCGCAGAAGATGGAGGAGGTGGCTCAGCGACACCAGGACGCCGGCACGGCGAGCGTGTTCGCCAAGGTCTTCGGCTGGGCCGCAGCCATCGTCTCCATCGTGGTGGGGACCGTCATGGTCGCCACTGGCCTTGGCGCCGTCGCGGGCGCCTTGATGATCGCCGGTGGCGTCATGGGCGTGGTGTCCATGTCGTTGAACCAGGCGGCCGAGGACGGGCATATCTCCAAGGCGGTGATGAAGTACCTCGGGCCGGTGCTGATGGCGGTCGAGGTCGCCCTGGCGCTGGCCTCGGTGGTGCTGACCTGCGGTGGCAGCCTTGCGGTGGTCGCCGCCAGGGTGGCCGGCAAGGTGAGTGGCAAGGTCGCGCAGACGGTCCTTTCAGTGGGCCAGAAGATCCAGGGCGTCGCCTCCACCGGGGTCAGCTCGACCGCCAGCGCGGGCACCCAGGCCAAGCTGCAGATGACCCTGACCGGCGCCAGCATGGCCACCACCACGCTGTCCAGCGCCGGGCAGGCGGCCAGTTCGGTGATGCAGGGGTTGGCACTGCGCAGCGAGGCGCAACTGGCGGAAATGCGCCTGCTGCTGGACCAGGGACACTGTTTTCTCGAGCAGTTGGCCAAGGCGCTTGAACAACTGCTCGCGGGGAAGGCGCAACGCTTCGAGCAACTACTGGAACTGTTGAACAACCGCAGCAAGGCCTGCACCGATATCGCTTGCCGAAACGTCATTGCCTGATCAAGGAGTCAATCATGAATCTGTCCATTTCCACTGTCGATCATTCGTCCCACGTGGATGCCCAACTGCCGGTCACCGAGGGGCAGAAGGCCGGGCTGCCGCTATGGGCGATGCTGGCCATGCCCTGCGCGGCGACGCGCGCGGTATTTGCCGAGATGCAAGGGCGGGTAAGCCTGGATACACCGCAGGCCACGCCCTGCAGCCAGGACCTGGAGAGCCTGCTGGCGATTCTCCGCGCCGCCATGCAGGTGCGTGACGGCAACGCCCAGGGACGCAGGACCCAGGCCGAAGTCAGCGTGCTGGCGAGCAAGGAGCAGATCGGCTGGATGAGAACCGCCAGCAATGCGCTGTTCGCCTCGGCTGCCGTCAGTGGTGCATTGGGCGCGTTCACCCTGACCAGCGGCACCACCGGCATGCTCAAGAACCTGGGGGATGCGCGCACGATCAAGGGCCTGGAACAAGCCAGCCATGCTGCCGAGTTTGCCAAGTCCGGTGAGGTTGCGATGGCCTCGAAAAAACTGATTGCCGAGAACCGTATCGAGGTCAAGCACCTGCAGAACGCCATCGACACCCGCAATACCACGCTGCATACGCTCAATGGCGTGGCCCAGAGCGGCGCAGCCTTCGGCACTGGCATCGCCCATGCCATCAAGTCGCTGCAGGATGTCTGGGCAAAAGAGCAGGAGCTCGAGGCGGCGGTTGCCGGCAACCAGAAGGAGCTGTTCCAGCGCTGTACCGATGACCTGGCGAAGATGATCGATCAGTTGCGTCAACTGATCCAGGAAATCCTGCGCAACGACAATCAGGGGATCAGGGCTGCGGGCATCATGGCCTGAGCACGTCAGCTTTCCTGCAAGGATGTTGCAAGCCGTAAGGATCCAGGTTCTTGCGGGTGTGAGAGTGGTCTTTTCCCAAGTTAAACGATGCTGCAAGAAGAGGTTTGTACAATGATCGAATCGGTTTCAACCAGTTGGGTGTGTGCCGCCCAGTTGCATCCAGTCAACGAGAGCAGTGACTGCGCACAGGTGAAAACCAGCGAGTCAGCGCAGCGCCTGGCGCGTCACGAGGAGCCGCAGAAGCATGGCATCCTGATGCGCCTGTTCATCGCGATTGCCGAGTTCCTCGGCTTTCGTCCCGGTGTGGCGACGGGCGGCGCGCAGGCCACGGCTTCGGCGCCGGACATGATGCGTTCATTAAACGAGCAGATGGCCAAAGGGCTGCCGGATGTCATGAGGTCGCAGGCCAGCGGGATACTGGCGAAGCAGGAGAATCTGCCAACCGAGCAGTTCATGGCCAGTTACACGGAGCAGCTCACGGGCAGCAATATCATGCGTAACGCCAACTGCCTGTTGTCGAATGTCGTCAAGCTGGGCGAGCTTGTGCCAGAGCTGAAGGTTGGGACGAGCATCACCGAGGTCGATATCGTCGGTGGCTACTCTTTGCAAGAGGCCCAGTTTCCGGACAATATCAAACTGATGCAGAACGATCCGATGGCTGCCGCCAAGGTGCTCGATGCGGTGATTTTCCTGGCTTCGAAGTTTGCCGAGTTTCCGGATCCCGAGCAGGTAGGACCTGAAGCGGTGGTGGCGTTTGTCAAAGAGGTCGATGCCGAGTTCATCGACCTGTTCGCCCAGAAGTCCGATGCGCTGGCGCCAGTTGTCGTGGCGCAAGCATACGACGATGCCGCTTCGGTGGTAGCCGGCACTTTGGCCGAAGCGAGCCCTGCACAGCCTGTGGAGCCTGAAGCGAGTTACGGTGGGGCGACCATCGGACAGCCTGATCCGCTAACATCGTTGAAGGACGTCAAGCTCGGATTTGTCAAGATCGACGATGAGGTCGCTCTGCCAACGCGTAATGACTTCAACGCGACCATGCATTCGCTGCAACGGCCGACCAGTCCGCTTTCTCAGTCATTTGAGCACCTGGAGCGTCTTGCCGAGCATGGCAGTGCCGCCGAAAAGGCAATCGCTTCAATGGTGCTGGACCACACGGCGATAGGGCAGACCCACTCCTACGGCGACCTCTTCGGGCAGCGTAAGCTGGAACCCGATCTGTTGCAGGCCCACTCTGCGCTCTCGTTCGTGGACACACTGCAGAAGAAGCTGGACATGGCAGGGCGTCTGCTCGGCAACCTGCAGGCTGCCGACGCGGCTTGAGCTTGAGACTGGCTGGAGCCTCAGGGCCCCGGCCAGCCTTTCGAATCCCTTTAGGTCACCCGCTGTGAAACCAGCCCAGGGTGATCATTGCCACCACGATATAGCGCCCGCCCTTGGCCAGGGTGACCAGCAGCACGAAACGCCAGAACGGCTCGCGCATGATCCCGGCGATCAAGGTCAGCGGGTCGCCGATCACCGGCATCCAGCTCAGCAGCAATGACCACTGGCCCCAGCGCTGGTAGCGTTGCTGGGCGCGTTCCAGCTGGCTGGCGCTGAACGGGAACCAGCGGCGTTCGCGCAGGTGCTCGATGGCCCGGCCCAGCAGCCAGTTGACGATGGAACCGAGCACGTTACCGAGCGTGGCCACCAGCAGCAGGGTCGCCCAGGCGCCCGGTTCGCGCAGCAGCAGCCCGACCAGCACGGTCTCGGACTGCAGCGGCAACAGGGTGGCGGCGCCGAAGGCGCTGAGGAACAGCGCCCCGAGGCTGAGCATCAGTAGTTGGCGACCACGGTATCCTGGCCATCCCGGGTCACGCCGATGACCTGGTAGGCGTCCTTGTGGTCACCCATTTCCATGCCCGGCGAACCCATCGGCATGCCCGGCACCGCGATACCCTTGAGGTCGTTGCGTTTGGCCAGCAGACGCACCTGCTCGGCCGGGACATGGCCTTCGACGAACTTGCCGTCGATCACCCCGGTGTGGCACGACGCCAGGCGTGGCTCGACGCCCAGGCGCTGCTTGACCGCGCTCATGTTTGGCTCGACGTGGTCGTTGACGGTGAAGCCGTTATCGCTCAGGTGCTTGATCCACTCCTTGCAGCAACCGCAGTTGGGGTCGCGGTAGACATCGATGGTCTCGGCGGCCTGTGCCAGGCCGGTGACGGCCAGCAGGCCGAGGGTGAGCAGGTGTTTGCGCAGCATGGTGGAGCTCCTGTGAAACAAAACACATCTGGTTGATCTGCACGGACCCTGTGGGAGCGGGTTTACCCGCGAATGCGTCAGCGAGTCCACCATTGCATTCGCGGGTAAACCCGCTCCCACAGGGGCGACGTCAGGCCTTAAAAACGCAGGCGAACCCCGGCCACCAGCCGGGTCTGGCCGATGTCCTCGCCATCCTCCCTGGCCTGCTCGGCGCGGTTGCCGTGCAGGCGGTTGAAGCTGACCCCGACATAGGGCGCGAACGCGCGGGTGATCTCGTAGCGCAGGCGCAGGCCCACTTCGCTTTCGGCCAGCCCCGAGCCCTGTTCGCGCCCGGCGTCGTTGCGACCAAAGAAGTTGGCCTCGACGGTCGGTTCGAGGATCCAGCGATTGGTCAGCAGCATAGCGTAACCGGCCTCCAGGCGCAGCGCGGTCTGCTGCCGCTCGCCGGCGTAGGCGGTGGCTTCCAGCTCCAGGCCGTAGAGCGGCGTGCCCTGGATGCCGAAGGCGGCCCAGCCCTGGCCGCTGGCGGGCTTGAAGTCCTGGCGCACGCCACCGACCAGTTCCCACCAGGGGCTGATGGCATGGCCCCAGAGGGCCTGCAGCTCGGCCTTGTGGGTCTTGCCTTGCTCCCGCTCACCCTCGGTGCGCAGCCACAGGCGGTCGATATCGCCGCCGACCCAGGCAGTGGCGTTCCAGTTCAGGGCGCCGCTGCTTTCGAAGTTCTGGTACTCCAGTTGGTCGACGATCACTGCCCAGTTGGTCGCCCGGTCGTGCACCTGATGCCCCGGCAACGGCGGGAAGGCGGCGCGGCGATCGGCATCGGTGATCACCGGCAGCGGTGTGCGCGGTTGGCCGGGGGCCGCCGCCGCGTGGTTCATCTGGCTGTGGTCCATGGGCATGCTGGTGTGGTTCACCTGGCCGTGGTCCATCTGCATGGCGCCATGGTTCATGTGGTCCATGCCCGCGGCCAGGGCCCGTTCACTGGCCAGCAAGGCCATCAGCGCGACACCGGTGACGATGTGGCGGTTGCGGTTCTCATTCATCGACCCGTACCTCGCGGAACATGCCGGTCTCCATGTGGTAGAGCAGGTGGCAGTGATAGGCCCAGCGGCCCAGGGCATCGGCGGTTACGCGGTAGCTGCGCCGGCTGCCGGGGGGCATGTCGATGGTGTGCTTGCGCACCAGGAAGCGCCCTTGTTCATCCTCCAGGTCGCTCCACATGCCGTGCAGGTGGATGGGGTGGGTCATCATGGTGTCGTTGACCAGGGTGATGCGCACCCGTTCGCCGTATTTCAGGCGCAGCGGCTCGGCATCGCTGAACTTGATGCCGTCGAACGACCAGGCGAAGCGTTCCATGTGGCCTGTCAGGTGCAGCTCGATGTCCCGCGACGGTTCGCGTCCGTCCGGGTCGGAGTAGGGGCTGCGCAGGTCGGCGTAGGTCAGCACCCGGCGGCCGTTGTCGCGCAGGCCGATGCCGGGATCGGCCAGGTTGGCCCGGGGGGCCATGGTCTGCATGTCCACCAGCGGGTTGTCGGTTTCGCTGGCGGGGTGGCCTTGCATCATGGCCATGCCGGCCATGTTCGAGTGGTCCATGCCCGCCATATTGCCGTGGTCCATCGCTGGCATGTTCGAATGGTCCATCTCACCCATGCCGCCGTGGCCCATGTCGTCCATGGTCAGCACCGGACGCGGGTCCGGCTCGGGCACGGGGGCCTGCAGACCCGCCGCGCGGGCCAGGGTGCCACGGGCGAAGCCGGTGCGGTCCATGCTCTGGGCGAACAGCGTGTAGGCGGGCAGGTTGCCCACGGTGACCAGCACGTCATAGGTCTCGGCCACGGCGATGCGCAGCTCGTCCACGGTCACCGGGGTCACCGGCAGGCCGTCGGCGGTGATCACCGTGAGCTTCAGGCCCGGAATGCGGAAGTCGAAGTAGGTCATCGCCGAGGCATTGATCAGGCGCAGGCGTACGGTCTCGCCGGGCTGGAACAGGCAGGTGAAGTTGCCGTCCGGGGGCTGGCCGTTGAGCAGGTAGGTGTAGCTGGCGGCGCTGATGTCGGCCAGGTCGGTGGGGCTCATGCGCATCTTCGCCCAGGCCCAGCGATTGTCGACGGCCTTGCCCCAGCCGTTCTCAGCAACATCATCGACGAAGTTGCCGACCGTGCGCTTGTGGTAGTTGAAGGCGTCTGACTGCTTCTTCAGGGTGGCCATCAGGGCTTCCGGCGCCTGGTCCGACCAGTCGCTGAACAACAGCACATGGTCGCGTTGGTACTTGTGCGGCTCGGGTTCGCGGGGCTCGATGACGATGGCGCCGTACACGCCGGCCTGCTCCTGCAGCCCGGAGTGGCTGTGGTACCAGTAGGTGCCGCTCTGGCGCAGGGTGAACTGATAGAGGTAGTCGCCGCCGGGCTCGATGCCGGCGAAGCTCAGGCCCGGCACGCCGTCCATGTTGGCCGGCAGGATGATGCCGTGCCAGTGGATCGAGGTGGGCTGGTCCAGGCGGTTGCGCACGCGCAGGGTCACGGTGTCGCCCTCGCGCCAGCGCAGCTGCGGGCCGGGCAGGCTGGCGTTGATGGTCTGCGCGGTGCGTGGGCGGCCGGTGATGTTGACCGGGGTCTGGCCGATGAACAGGTCGAACTGCTGGCCGCTCAGGTCATGCAGCGGCAGACGGCCCTCGGCGGCCTGGGCCAGCGGGCGCCAGAGGCCGAGGCCGGCCAGGGCGCTGGCGGCACCCAGGCCCTTGACGAAGGTGCGGCGGGTTGGAGTCGGTGGCATGGCATGTTCTCGGTGCTGGCAAGGTCCATCCGATCGCGGGGGGGGGCCGCCCCCCCCGCGGGGCCGGGGGCCCGCCC
>NZ_JAQMYQ010000051.1:0-38705 GCF_028369275.1 Mitsuaria sp. RG | reverse complement strand
TCCTTTTTGATCCTTCAAAAAGGAACTCGCCGTAAGGGCGAAAAGGTGACTATGCGTCACCATCGCAAATGAATGCGCCTATAGCTTTCAAAACAGACTATTTAAAAGTCAAAGTCAAAGACGGTCGGCGTCGGTTTTAATAGTTGTAAGTGCATTCATTTACGATGTCGACGCATAGTCACCTTTTCGCCCTTACGGCGAGTCACTTTTTGTCAAACGCGACAAAAAGTAACCAAAAAACGCTGCGCTCCATTCATCCGGCCCTCCGCTTCGCTCCGGGTCCCCTCACTCCGGCCTTGCTCCCAGGAGGACCGCGCTGCAGGGCCCATCCTGGGCCCCAGCGCTTGACGGGCATCCATGCCCGTCACCTCCCTCCGCAAGGCCTGCGTTCGGCCTCCTGAAGTCGCGAAGACACGGGCGGCGCCTGGGCTGGCGCAGCTTTCGCTAGTTGCAACTGTGTGATCTCAGGGGCGTCTTCGCGGGCAACCAATATTTGGATCACCCACATGGGTTACACAAAAGTTCACTCACATAGGTAACAGTCCCGAGGCCAGGGCACCCGCCCTTAATCGCTAGAACTCGCCTGATAACTATCAATGACTTCCTGCGCCGCCCGAAACGCATCGATCGCCGCCGGCACCCCGGCATACACCGCGCAATGCAGCAGCGCCTCGCGGATCTCCTCAACGCTGCAACCGTTGTTAAGCGCCCCGCGTACGTGCCCCTTGAGCTCCTGCGGGCACTTGAGCGCGGTCAGGGTGGCCAGGGTGATCAGGCTGCGGGTCTTCAGCGGCAGCCCGTCACGGGCCCAGACACTCCCCCAGGCATGTTCGTTGACGAAGTCCTGCAGCGGTTGGGTGAACGCGGTCGCGTTGCCCAGGGCGCGATCGACGAAGGCATCGCCCATCACCTGGCGACGAATGCTTTCGCCGGTCTGTTTCGTGTCAGCCATGTTGTTTTCCTTAGTGTTGGCGGCGCCAGGCGCGGGCCGTGGTGTACAGCAGCACGACCCCGAGCACGGGCATCACATAGAACAGCATCAATCGCTCAAGGCGTCCGGCCAGCGGCATCCCGGTGGTGAAGGCCACCACGTGCAGGCCGTAGGCCAGGTACAGGCACAGGAACACCAGGCCTTCGGCGCGGGTGACCCGGTAGCCGGAATAGAACACCGGCAGGCACAGGGCGGCGACGCCGAGCATCACCGGCAGGTCGAAGTCCAGGGCGTTGGGTGAGATCGACAAGGGATCGGGGGTGATCACTGCAGTGAACCCCAGCACTGCCAGCAGGTTGAACAGGTTGCTGCCGATCACCGTGCCCACGGCGATCTCCCGTTCACCACGCAGGGCCGCGATCAGTGCGGCGGCAAGCTCCGGGAGCGAGGTACACACGGCAACAACGGTCAGTCCGATGATGCGCTCGGACAGGCCCAGGTCGGTGGCCACCTCGACCACGGCCTCTAGCAGCAGGTGGCCGGCCAGGCTCAAGAGGCCCAGGCCCACGACAATCTGCAGTACTGTCCTGCTCCAGAACCGCAGTGGGCTGGTATGCGTGGTGCTCGGCGCGGGGTAGGTACGGGCGTAGTGGCGCGACTGATGCCAGAGCATGGCCAGGTAGCCCAGCAGGCCAAGCAGCAGCAGGCCGCCTTCCAGGCGCCCGAGTTGGCCGTTGAGCGCGAGCAGGTACACCAGGGCGCTGGCCAGGATCATCAGCGGGATGTCCAGGCGCACCAGCTGGCGCGACACGCGCAGCGGAATGATCAATGCCGCCAGGCCGAGGATCACCAGCACGTTGAAGATATTGCTGCCCACGACACTGCCCACCGCCACATCCGGCGCGCCCTGGTAGGCGGCCTGCAGGCTCACGGTCAGCTGTGGCGCGGTACTGCCGAAAGCCACCAGGCTCAGGCCGATGATCAGTGGGCGCACATGCAGGCGGCCGGCCAGGCGCAGGGCGGCGCGCACCAGCAGTTCGGCGCCGATGATCAGCAGCATGAGGCCCAGGCCCAGTTGCAGCAGGCTGAAGGCGGGGAGGGTGGCCAGGTCGAAAATGGCGAGGGCTCCAGTCAGGTCAATCGCTCAGACCTTGTACCCGGACTCGCGCGGTTCCGCTACGGAGCATGCCGATTTTTTCTGCGGCGGCCCGTGACAGGTCGATCAGTCGGCCACGGGTATGCGGGCCACGGTCGTTGATGCGCACCACGACGCTGCGCTGGTTGGACAGGTTGGTGACCAGTACCCGGCTGCCGAAAGGCAGGCTGCGGTGGGCGGCGGTGAGGCCGTGCTGGTTGAAGGGTTCGCCGCTGGCGGTGCGTTTGCCGTGGTGGCGGGCGCCGTAGTAGGAGGCGGTGCCGGTCTGGTCGTAGCCGCGCGGGTCGATGTCATGGCTGGCGCAGCCGGCCAGGAGGGAGAAGAGGGTCAGGGTGGTGAGGGAACGCTTGATCAAGTCGAATGCTCCGATTCAGGCACTGGGACCGCTACGCGGTCCTTTCGCGGCACAAGGCCGCTCCTACAGGTGCAGCGTGAACCTGTAGGAGCGGGCTTGCCCCGCGATCGGGATCACCCTTCGAGCTTGGCCTTGAGCAATTGGTTCACTTGCCCCGGGTTGGCCTTGCCTTTGGACGCCTTCATCGCCTGGCCGACGAAGAAGCCGAACATCTTGCCGCGCTTGGCCTCGTCGGCGGCGCGGTACTGTTCGACCTGTTCGGCGTTGGCGGCGAGCATCTCGTCGAGCATCTTGTCGATCGCGCCGGTGTCGGTGACCTGCTTGAGACCTTTGCTTTCGATGATGCCGTCGGCATCGCCTTCACCGGCGGCCATGGCCTCGAACACGGTCTTGGCGATCTTGCCGCTGATGGTGTTGTCGCGAATGCGCAGCAGCATGCCGCCGAGGTGCTCGGCGCTGACCGGCGACTGGTCGATCTCGACACCCAGCTTGTTCAGCAGGCTGCCCAGCTCGACCATGACCCAGTTGGCGGCCAGCTTGGCGTCGCCGCCGATCTTCACCACCTGCTCGAAGTAGTCGGCCTGCTCGCGGCTGGAGGCCAGCACGTTGGCGTCGTAGGCCGACAGGCCGTACTGGCTCTGGAAGCGCTCGACCTTCTGCGGCGGCAGCTCTGGCAGGGCGGCGCGCACGCTGTCGAGGAAGCTCGGTTCGATGACCACCGGCAGCAGGTCGGGGTCGGGGAAGTAACGGTAGTCGTTGGCTTCCTCCTTGCTGCGCATGGAGCGGGTCTCGTCCTTGTTCGGGTCGTACAGGCGGGTTTCCTGCACCACCTTGCCGCCGTCCTCGATCAGGTCGATCTGGCGCTGGATCTCGCTGTTGATCGCCCGCTCGATGAAGCGGAACGAGTTGACGTTCTTGATCTCGCAGCGGGTGCCGAACTCGGTCTGGCCCTTCGGGCGGATCGAGACGTTGCAGTCGCAGCGCAGCGAACCTTCGGCCATGTTGCCGTCGCAGATGCCCAGGTAGCGCACCAGGGCGTGGATGGCCTTGACGTAGGCCACCGCCTCTTTGGCGCTGCGCATGTCCGGCTCGGAGACGATCTCCAGCAGCGGCGTGCCGGCGCGGTTCAGGTCGATGCCGGTGGCGCCGTTGAAGTCTTCGTGCAGGCTCTTGCCGGCATCCTCTTCAAGGTGCGCGCGGGTCACGCCGATGCGCTTGATGGTGCCGTCTTCCAGGGCGATGTCCAGGTGGCCCTTGCCGACGATCGGCAGGTCCATCTGGCTGATCTGGTAGCCCTTGGGCAGGTCGGGGTAGAAGTAGTTCTTGCGCGCGAATACGTTGCGCGGCCCGATTTCGGCATCGATCGCCAGGCCGAACATGCACGCCATGCGCACGGCTTCCTGGTTGAGCACCGGCAGCACGCCGGGCATGCCCAGGTCGACCAGGCTGGCCTGGGTGTTCGGCTCGGAGCCGAAGGTGGTGGCGCTGCCGGAGAAGATCTTCGACTGGGTGGCGAGCTGGGTATGAATCTCCAGCCCGATCACAACTTCCCATTGCATGTGTGAACTCCTCAGAAGCCGTTGGGGGCGCGGGTGTGCCAGTCGGTGACTTGCTGGTAACGGTGCGCGATGTTGAGCAGGCGGCCTTCCTGGAAGTACGGGGCCAGCAGTTGCACGCCCACCGGCAGGCCGTCGACGAAGCCGGCCGGCATCGACAGGCCTGGCAGGCCCGCCAGGTTGGCGGTGATGGTGTACAGGTCTTCAAGGTACTCGGCGACCGGATCGCCGGCCTTGGCGCCGATCTTCCAGGCCGGGTTCGGCGTGGTCGGGCCGATGATCACGTCGACCTCTGCGAAGGCGGCCATGAAGTCGTTCTTGATCAGGCGGCGGATCTGCTGCGCCTTGACGTAGTAGGCGTCGTAGTAGCCGGCCGACAGGGCGTAGGTGCCGACCATGATGCGGCGCTGCACTTCGGCACCGAAGCCTTCGCCACGGGAACGCTTGTACAGGTCGGTGAGGTCCTTGGGATCCTCGCAACGGTAGCCGAAGCGCACGCCGTCGAAACGCGACAGGTTGGAGGAAGCCTCCGCCGGGGCGATCACGTAGTACGCCGGGATGGCGTGCTGCATGTTCGGCAGGCTGATTTCCTTGACCACCGCGCCGAGCTTTTCCAGCTCCTTGACGCTGGCCTGGACCAGGTCGGCGATGCGCGGGTCGAGGCCGGCGCCGAAGTATTCCTTCGGCAGGCCGATGCGCAGGCCTTGCAGCGAGGCGTTGAGGTTGGCGCTGAAGTCCGGCACCGGCTCGTCGACCGAGGTCGAGTCCTTGGCGTCGAAGCCGGCCATGCCTTGCAGCAGCAGGGCGCAGTCCTCGGCGGTGCGGGCCAGCGGGCCGCCCTGGTCGAGGCTCGAGGCGTAGGCGATCATGCCCCAGCGCGACACGCGGCCGTAGGTCGGCTTGAGGCCGGTGAGGTTGGTCAGCGCCGCCGGCTGGCGGATCGAGCCGCCGGTGTCGGTGCCGGTGGTGACCGGCAGCAGGCGCGCGGCCACGGCGGCGGCCGAACCGCCGGACGAGCCGCCCGGCACGTGCTCGAGGTTCCACGGGTTCTTCACCGCGCCGTAGTGGCTGGACTCGTTGGCCGAGCCCATGGCGAACTCGTCCATGTTGGTCTTGCCCAGGCTGACCATGCCGGCCTCGGCGAGCTTGGCGACCACGGTGGCGTCATACGGGGCGGTGAAGTTGTCGAGCATCTTCGAGCCGCAGCTGGTGCGTACGCCGTTGGTGCAGAACAGGTCCTTGTGCGCGATCGGCGCGCCCAGCAGCGCGCCGGTCTCGCCGGCGGCGCGACGGGCGTCGGCGGCGCGCGCCTGCTCCAGGGCCTGGGTTTCGGTGACGGTGATGAAGCTGTTGAGCTGCGGGTCGAGCTGCTTGATGCGCGACAGCAGGGCGCCGGTCAGTTCTTGCGAGGAGAACGACTTGTCGGCGAGGCCACGGGCGATCTCGGCCAGAGTGAGTTGATGCATGGCAGGCGCTATCCCTTAATCGATGACTTTCGGAACCAGGTACAGACCGTTCTCGGTCGACGGGGCGACGGCCTGGTAGCGGTCGCGCTGGTTGCTTTCGGTGACCTGGTCGGGACGCAGGCGCTGGGTGGTCTCCAGCGGGTGGGCGAGGGGTTCCACGCCGGTGGTGTCGACGGCTTGCATCTGGTCGACCAGCCCGAGAATACTGTTCAAGGCATCGGTGGTGCGTGGCAATTCGCCTTCATTCAGGCCCAGGCGGGCCAGATGGGCGATCTTTTCCACGTCGGAGCGTTGAAGCGCCATGGGGATCTCCAGGAAAACGACAGACGGAATGAGTCCGCAAATGAGGAACATGCTGGGATTCTGGCGGTCAAAGGGCCGCGATCATCGGCAGGCATGCTCGGAAAAACAGCCAATTTAACATATTGGCTCCTTGCCCAAAATCCCTGCCATTGTTAGAGTTTGCCGCACTTTTTTACCCACGCTTTCCCCAGGGTCACTTTCCCATGTTCAAGAAACTGCGTGGCATGTTTTCCAGCGATCTGTCCATCGACCTGGGTACTGCCAACACCCTTATTTACGTGCGTGAGCGCGGTATCGTCCTGAATGAGCCCTCGGTGGTTGCCATCCGCACCCACGGCAACCAGAAAAGCGTCGTCGCAGTCGGTACCGAAGCCAAGCGCATGCTGGGCCGTACGCCTGGCAACATCGCGGCCATTCGCCCGATGAAAGATGGCGTGATCGCCGACTTCAGCGTTTGTGAAAAAATGTTGCAGTACTTCATCAACAAGGTGCACGAAAACAGCTTCCTGCAGCCCAGCCCTCGCGTGCTGATCTGCGTGCCGTGCAAGTCGACCCAGGTCGAGCGCCGTGCCATCCGTGAGTCGGCCCTTGGTGCCGGTGCCCGCGAAGTATTTCTGATCGAAGAACCAATGGCCGCCGCCATCGGTGCCGGCCTGCCGGTTGAAGAAGCCCGCGGCTCGATGGTCGTCGACATCGGTGGCGGTACCACCGAAATCGCCCTGATCTCGCTCAACGGCGTGGTCTACGCCGAGTCCGTTCGCGTCGGCGGCGACCGCTTCGACGAAGCCATCGTCACCTACGTGCGCCGCAACTATGGCAGCCTGATCGGCGAGTCCACCGCCGAGCGCATCAAGCAGGAAATCGGTACCGCCTACCCGGGCGGCGAAGTGCGCGAAGTCGACGTCCGTGGCCGCAACCTGGCCGAAGGCGTGCCGCGAGCCTTCACCCTGAACTCCAACGAAGTGCTCGAAGCGCTGCAGGAATCCCTGGCGACCATCGTCCAGGCGGTCAAGAGCGCCCTGGAGCAGTCGCCGCCCGAGCTGGCCTCGGACATCGCCGAGCGCGGCCTGGTGCTGACCGGCGGTGGCGCGCTGCTGCGCGACCTCGACAAGCTGCTGGCCCAGGAAACCGGTCTGCCGGTGATCGTCGCCGAAGACCCGCTGACCTGTGTCGCCCGCGGAGGTGGTCGTGCGCTGGAGATGATGGACAAGCACGCCATGGACCTGCTCTCCAGCGAGTGATCGCTGTGCAGTAGCATCCTCAGGTTTACAGGTGGCACGCACAGTGCTACCTGTATGCGCTGTGCTGGCGCCCGCCCGGGCGCCGTTTCCGTCAACCCGCAGCAGGCCGGTGCATTGCCCCATGTCCCATGACCTCCTGAGTCGTCCACGAGGAACGGCCCATTAAACCGCTTTTCTCCAAGGGCCCCTCGCTGGGCGTTCGCCTGCTCGTGCTGGTAGTGATGTCGGTCGCGCTGATGGTGGTCGATTCGCGCTTCGACCTGCTCAAGCCGGTGCGCAGCCAGATGGGCCTGGTGCTGATGGAATCCTACTGGATCACCGACCTGCCGCAGCGCATGTGGCAAGGTGTGGCCGGCCAGTTCGGCAGCCGCACCGAGCTGATCGCCGAGAACGAGAAACTCAAGACCGAGGCCCTGCTGTTGCAGGGGCGCCTGCAGAAGCTGGCGGCCCTGACCGAGCAGAACGTGCGCCTGCGCGAGTTGCTCAACTCCTCGGCGCTGGTCAACGAGAAGGTCGAGGTCGCCGAGCTGATCGGTGTCGACCCCAATCCCTTCACCCACCGCATCCTGATCAACAAGGGCGAGCGCGACGGCGTGTTCCTCGGCCAGCCGGTGCTCGATGCCCGCGGCCTGATGGGCCAGGTGGTCGAACTGATGCCGTACACCTCGCGGGTGCTGCTGCTCACCGACACCACCCACAGCATTCCGGTGCAGGTCAACCGCAACGGCCTGCGCGCCATTGCCAGCGGCACCGGCAACCCGGAGCGCCTCGAACTGCGCCATGTGGCCGACACCGCCGACATCAAGGAAGGCGACCTGCTGGTCAGCTCCGGCATGGGCCAGCGGTTCCCGGCTGGTTATCCGGTGGCCACGGTCAATGAAGTGATCCACGACTCCGGCCAGCCGTTCGCCATCGTCCGCGCCATCCCGACCGCCGCGCTCAACCGCAGCCGCTACATGCTGCTGGTGTTCAGCGACCGGCGCACGCCGGAAGAGCGCGCCACCGAGGCGGCGATTGCCCAGGAAGAGGCCGACCGCCAGGGCGCCGGCCACACTCCGCCGGCGGCCACGCCCGCACCGGCCCATGCCGCGCAGCCTGCGCCTGGCACCGCTCCTGCGGCTGCGCCTACGACGACCAGCCCGGCGCCGGTCCAACCGGCTGCCGCGCCCGCTCAACCCCGGAGACAATAATGGCCAGCACCCGTAGCAGAAACGGCTGGGCCATCTGGCTGACGTTCGCCATCGGCCTGTTGCTCAGCGTCTCGCCCATGCCGCAGTTCATGGAAGTGTTCCGGCCCATGTGGCTGGCCCTGCTGCTGGCCTTCTGGACCCTCGCCGTGCCCGGCAAGGTCGGCATGACCACGGCATTCCTGCTCGGCCTGGCCGAGGATGTGCTGTACGGTACCTTGCTTGGCCAGAATGCCCTGATTCTCACCCTGATCACCTTCCTGGTGCTGTCGTTGCAGCAGCGCCTGCGCATGTTCCCCATGTGGCAGCAGAGCCTGGTGATCCTGGTGATCTTCGGCATCGCCCAGTTGATCCAGCTGTGGCTAAGCGCGCTCACCGGCAATCGCCTGCCGACCCTGGCCCTGGTCTGGTCGGCGGTGATCAGCGCCTTGCTCTGGCCCTGGGTCAGCTTCGCCCTGCGCGGCCTGCGCGTTCGCCTGCACATTCACTGACGACCCGCCGCCACTGACAGGGAGATGTCCACATGACTCAGCTGTACCTGGCCTCCGGCTCGCCGCGCCGGCGTGAACTGCTGACCCAGATCGGCGTGCCGTTCACCGTCGTCAGCGCGCCCATCGATGAAACCCCGCTGCCGGGCGAAGCCCCGGCGGCCTATGTCGAACGTCTGGCACAAGCCAAGGCCGTGGCGGGCTTCGCCCACACCGACGGCGCCGGAGTGGTACTGGGCGCCGACACCACCGTGGTGCTCGATGGCCAGATCCTCGGCAAACCGGAGAACCGCGAGCAGGCGCTGGCCATGCTTGGCGACCTGTCCAAGCGCGAGCACCAGGTGCTCACCGCCGTCGCGTTGACCGACGGCCAGCGCAGCATCAGCCGCTGCGTCAGCACCACTGTGCGTTTTCGCACCATCTCCTTCGAGGAAGCGCTGCGCTACTGGGACAGTGGCGAACCGGTCGACAAGGCCGGCGGCTATGCCATCCAGGGCCTGGGCGCGGTGTTCGTCAGCGCTATCGAGGGCAGCTACTCGGCCGTGGTCGGCCTGCCCCTGAGCGAGACCGCCGAGCTGCTCGAGCAGTTCGCCATCCCTTGTTGGCAGCAGCAAGAGGATACGACACCACGCTAGGGTCGTTTAGAGCCTAGCCAGCCATCCCGCAGCGATCCATCATTACCCGAGACCTTTGACGAGAGCCTGCCATGAGTGAAGAGATCCTGATCAACATCACCCCGATGGAGTCACGCGTGGCGGTGGTGGAGAACGGCGTCCTGCAGGAGGTGCACGTTGAGCGCACCCAACGCCGTGGCATCGTCGGCAATATCTACAAGGGCAAGGTGGTGCGGGTCCTGCCGGGCATGCAGGCGGCGTTCGTCGACATTGGCCTGGAGCGAGCGGCGTTCATCCACGCCTCGGAGATCTCCCAGCGCGAAGGTTCGGCGGTGGAGAACATCACCGCGCTGGTGCATGAAGGCCAGGCGCTGGTGGTGCAGGTCACCAAGGACCCCATCGGCAGCAAGGGCGCGCGCCTGACCACCCAGCTGTCGATTCCGTCGCGCTACCTGGTGTATATGCCGCGCAGCAGCCATGTCGGCATTTCCCTGAAGATCGAGGAAGAAGCCGAGCGTGAGCGCCTCAAGCAGGTGGTCACCGACTGCATGGCCCAGGAAGACATGAAGGACGCTGGCGGATTCATCCTTCGTACCGCCGCCGAGGGCGCCCGCGCCGAGGACATCCTCCAGGACATCCGCTACCTACGCCGCCTGTGGGAGCAGATCGGCTCGCAGATCAAGACCTGCGGTGCGCCCGTGGTCATCTACGAGGACCTTGGCCTAGCGCTGCGCACCTTGCGTGACCTGGTCAACCCCAAGATCGAGAAGATCCGCATCGACTCGCGGGAAACCTTCCAGAAGACCACACAGTTCGTCGCCGAACTGATGCCGGAGATCGCCGATCGCCTGGAGCATTACCCCGGCGAGCGGCCGATCTTCGACCTGTATGGCGTGGAAGACGAGATCCAGCGCGCCCTGGAGCGCAAGGTGCCGCTCAAGTCCGGTGGCTACCTGGTGGTCGACCCGGCCGAGGCGATGACCACCATCGACGTCAACACCGGAGCGTTCGTCGGCCATCGCAACCTCGAAGAGACCATCTTCAAGACCAACCTCGAGGCTGCCACCGCCATTGCCCGGCAACTGCGCCTGCGCAACATCGGCGGGATCATCATCATCGACTTCATCGACATGGAGGACGAGGAGCACCAGCGCCAGGTCCTCAGGACCCTGGAGAAGCAGCTCGAACGTGACCATGCCAAGACCAACATCATCGGCATCACCGAGCTGGGCCTGGTGCAGATGACCCGCAAGCGCACCCGCGAAAGCCTTGAGCAGGTACTGTGCGAACCCTGCGCGGCGTGCCAGGGGCGCGGCAAGCTGAAGACCCCCGAGACGATCTGTTACGAAATTTTCCGCGAGATCCTGCGCGAGGCCCGTGCCTACCAGGCCGAGGGCTATCGGGTACTGGCCAACCAGAAGGTGGTGGACCGCCTGCTCGATGAAGAGTCGGGCAACGTCGCCGAACTGGAGACGTTCATCGGGCGAACTATCCGCTTCCAGGTGGAGTCCATGTACTCCCAGGAACAATACGATGTGGTGCTGCTCTGACCCGCGCTAATGGCGGTCGCCCCATGGACGGGCTGGCAAAGCGCTATTCACCGGCCATAGTTAAGGGACGACTTGGAGGGCCATGGCCATGGAACGTCTGACCCGCGTTCTGGGCGCCTTGACCCGCTGGGGGCTGGGAATCTGCGCCCTGCTGGCGGTGCTGGTGGCGCTGTATGTCAGCCTCGGTCGGCAACTGGTACCCCTGGTCGCCGAATACCGAGCCGATGCCGAACTCAAGGCCGAACAGGCCTTGGGCATGCCCGTGCACGTCGGTGCCCTGGAGGGGCGCTGGAGTGGCCTGGCGCCGGTGTTGCGCGTACGCGACTTGCAGCTGGGCGAAGGCAAGGCGGCCTTGCGCCTGGACGACGTCAAGCTGGTGCCCGACCTGTGGGCCAGCCTCAAGGCCCGCGAAGTGCGCCTGGCGCGCATCCAGCTCAGTGGTTTGCAACTGATCCTGCGCGAGAGCGAGCAGGGTGCCTGGACCCTCGAAGGCCTGCCGCAGAAGGATGATGCGCCGCTCGACCCAGCCGATGCGCTCAAGCGCCTGCGCCAACTGGGGCGGATCGATGTGTTCGACAGCCAGGTCACCCTGCATCCCTGGCAGCGTGACCCGCTGACCCTCACCTATGTCAGCCTGGGATTGCAGGCCGGCGCGTCGCGCCAGAGCGTCGACCTGCGCGCCACGCTGCCCGATGGCCAGCCCCTGGCCCTGAGCCTGAACAGCCGCGCCACCGCCAAGGCCTGGCGCGACGGTCACGTGCAGGCCTACCTGAGCCTGCCGCAAAGCGATTGGGCGCGCTGGCTGCCGCCGCAGCTGCTGGGCCAGTGGCAGACCGCCACCCTGCGCGCCGGTGGCGAGTTCTGGATCGACTGGAACAAGGGGCAGTTGCAGCAGGCGATGGTTCGCCTCAACGCCCCGCAGCTCAAGGGTGCCTACACCGGACGCAAGGCCATCACCCTGGACAACCTGGCCCTGTCGGCCTGGTTCCAGCGCCAGGACCAAGGTTTCGACGTCGTTGTCGACTCCCTGGGCATGAGCCTTGGCAAGACCCGTTGGGAGTCCCATCTGCAACTGGCACAGCGCCCTGGTCAGAGCCCGGCCGAGGAAAGCTGGCAGGTGCAGGCCGATCGCCTCGACCTGACCCCGCTGACTCCGGTGATCGACGCCTTGGCGCCGTTGCCGGACAAGCTGATGACGGTGGTCGACGCGCTCAAGGTGACCGGCGCCCTGCGCAACGTACGCCTGGATATCCGCCCCAAGGCCGAGGGCGACCAGCGCCTGCAGTTTGCCGCCAACCTGGAGAAAGTCGGCTTCGACGCCTATCACGGGGCGCCGGCCGCCGGCAACGTCAGCGGCGCCATCAGCGGTGACCTCGGGCACGGCGAGCTGCGCCTGGATACCCAGGCCTTCATGCTGCATCTGTATCCGATCTTCGGCAAACCCTGGCATTACCCGAAGGCCAACGCACGGCTGACCTGGACCCTGGACAAGGAAGCCTTCACCCTGGTCGCCCCTTATATCAAGGTGCTGGGCGACGAGGGCAAGATCGCCGCGGACTTCCTCATCCGCATCCACCTGCAACCGGGCCACGAAGACTACATGGACCTGCGCGTAGGCCTTACCGAGGGCGACGGTCGCTACACCGCCAAATACCTGCCCGAGGTGCTCAGCCCGGCCCTGGACGAATGGCTGCGCAGTGCCATCGTCAAGGGCAATGTCGACGAGGGCTACTTCCAGTACCAGGGCTCGCTGCATCACAACGCGCCGCCCCATGCCCGCGATATCAGCCTGTTCTTCAAGGTCCACGACGCCGCGCTGGATTTCCAGCCGGGCTGGCCGCAGGTGCAGCAGGTCGACGGCAATGTCTACATCGAGGACACCGGCGTGCGCATCCAGGCCCGCAAAGGGCTGCTGCTGGATACCCAGGTCAGCGATGTCAGCGTCAACATTCCCCATGTCGAGGGCGATCAGCACAGCCACCTGTTCCTCGATGGCGACTTCGACGGCAGCCTCGGCGATGGCCTGAAGATCCTCAAGGAAGCGCCCATCGGTACGGGCGAGATCTTCGCCGGTTGGGAAGGTGAAGGCCCGCTTGAGGGCAAGGTCAAGCTCGATATACCCCTGGCCCATGGGCAGCGGCCCAAGGTGCTGGTGGACTTCGCGACCCGCGACGCGACCCTGAAAGTGGCGCCGCCCAGCCTGGAACTGACCCAGCTCAAAGGCGACTTCACCTTCGATTTCGACAAAGGGCTGAGCGGCAAGGACATCAGCCTGCACGCCTTCGGCAAGCCGGTGACCGCGCAGATCACCGCCGAAGGGCAGGGTGGGCAGATTCAGACCCGCATCAACGCCAATGGCCAGGTCGGCCTCAAGGCCCTGACCGACTGGTTGCAGTACCAGCAACCGCTGCCGGCCTCCGGTGAGCTGCCCTATCAGTTGCAGGTGACACTCGGCAGTCGCGACAACCGCTTGAGCGTCAGTTCTTCGCTCAAAGGATTGGCCATCGACTTGCCGGCGCCTTTCGGCAAGGCTGCCGGGGAAACCCGCGACAGTCGTTTCGGCCTGACCCTGCAAGGCCCCGAGCGGCGCGTCGATGCCAGCTACACAGACCTTGCCCGCTTTGCCTACGCCGCGCCGGCCGACAAGCTGGCCCAGGGGCGTGGCGAGCTGCTGTTGGGCACGGGCGAAGCCAGCCTCCCAAGCGGCCAGGGCCTGCGCGTGCGTGGCCGGCTCGAGGCCTTGGACCTGGCACCCTGGCAGCAGCAGATGGAGCGCCTGGCCGGCAAGGATCCGGGTGGCAGCGCCCGGCAGAACCTGCAGAGCGTGGACCTGAGCATCGGCCAGCTCAAGGCCTTCGGCATGGACCTCAACCAGGCGGTGATCCGCCTGATGCGCGGCGGCCCGGCCTGGGACCTGCGCCTGGACAGCCAGGAAATCATCGGCAACGCCCGTATTCCCGATGCCAAGGCCACGCCCATGACCGTCCGCCTGCAGAGCCTGCGCCTGCCGCCGGCCGACCCGAATGAAGCCCAGGACGAGAACGCGCCGGACCCATTGGTCGGGGTCGACCCGCGCAAGGTGCCGCCGCTGGACCTGACCATCGACAAGCTGTACCGCGGCGACGACCTGTTCGGCAGTGTCAACCTGAAACTGCGCCAGACCGCCAAAGGCATGGCCATGAGCGATGTCGACCTGGACCTCAAGGGGCTGCACATTGATGGCAGCGGTGGCTGGGAAGGCGAGCCGGGCAGCAGTTCGAGCTGGTACAAGGGGCGGCTGGACGGCAAGAACCTGGGCGATGTGCTCAAGGCCTGGGGCTTCGCGCCCACCGTCACCAGCCGCGACTTCCGCATGGACGTGGACGGCCGCTGGCCGGGTTCGCCAGCCTGGGTCAGCCTCAACCGTTATTCCGGCAGCCTCGACGCGGCCCTGCGCAGCGGCCAGTTCGTCGAGGTCGAGGGCAGCGCCCAGGCCTTGCGGGTGTTCGGGCTGCTCAACTTCAACTCCATCGGCCGGCGCCTGCGCCTGGACTTCTCCGACCTGTTCAGCAAGGGCCTGGCCTATGACCGGGTCAAGGGCCTGCTGGTGGCCAGCGAAGGGGTCTACGTGACCCGTGAGCCGATCACCGTCACCGGGCCGTCGAGCAACTTCGAGCTCGACGGCACCATGGACTTCGTTCGTGACCGGGTCGATGCCAAGCTGCTGGTGACGCTGCCGGTGACCAACAACCTGCCGCTGGCCGCGCTGATCGTCGGCGCGCCGGCGATCGGCGGCGCGTTGTTCCTGGTCGACCGCCTGATCGGTGACCGGGTCGCGCGTTTCGCCAGTGTGCACTATCGCGTCGAAGGTCCGGTCAAAGAGCCTAAAATCACCTTTGTGAAACCTTTCGACAAATAACCCGGGGTGGTCATGACGTCAGCTGTGATCCAGATGGTCAGCCAGGACGATGTGCTGGCCAACCTGCAACGTGCCACGGCACTGCTCGAACAGGCCGCCGCCGGTGGCGCGCGCCTGGCGGTGCTGCCGGAGAACTTCGCCGCCATGGGCCGACGCGATGCCGCGGCCATCGGTCGGGCCGAGGCGCTGGGCGAGGGGCCAATCCTGCCCTGGTTGAAACGCACTGCCCGCGACCTCAGGTTATGGATAGTCGCGGGTACCTTGCCGCTGCCGCCGGTCGGCCAGCCGCATGCCAAGGCCCACGCCTGCTCGTTGCTGGTCGATGAGCACGGCGAGATCGCCGCCCGCTACGACAAGCTGCACCTGTTCGATGTGGACGTGGCCGACAACCGTGGCCGCTACCGCGAGTCGGACGACTACGCCCACGGCAGCCAGGTGGTGGTGGCTGACACACCCGTTGGCCGCCTGGGCCTGTCGGTGTGCTACGACCTGCGCTTCCCCGAGCTGTACAGCGCCTTGCGCGCCGCCGGGGCCGAGCTGATCAGCGCGCCGGCGGCGTTCACCGCGGTGACTGGAGCGGCGCATTGGGAAGTACTGATTCGCGCACGGGCCATCGAGACCCAGTGCTATGTATTGGCGGCCGCCCAGGGCGGCGTGCATCCAGGGCCGCGGGAAACCCACGGCCAGGCGGCGATCGTCGATCCCTGGGGGCGGATCGTCGCGCAACAGGCGCGGGGCGAAGCGGTATTGCTCGCCACGCGCGACAGTGAAGAACAGGCGTCCATCCGGGCGCGCATGCCGGTGGTCACGCACCGGCGCTTTTTCTCGCAGGACGCCTTGCGGCCTGCGCACACCTCGGAGTGACTATGAGCGAGATTTTATCCACCGTCAGCGAGCAGCTCCTGGCCCCGGGCGGTCTGACCCTCGACAGTCTGCAGACGGTGCTGGGCGAGCTGGCCGGCCCCGGCATCGATGCCGCCGACCTGTATTTCCAGGGTCAGATCTCGGAAACCTGGGCGCTGGAGGACGGCATCGTCAAAGAGGGCAGCTTCAACCTCGACCAGGGCGTGGGCGTGCGCGCCCAGTCCGGCGAGAAGACCGGCTTCGCCTACAGCAATGCGATCAACCTCGAAGCCCTGACCTCGGCGGCCCGCGCCGCCCGCTCGATTTCCCGCGCCGGGCAGGACGGCCAGGTGCAGGCGTTCCGCAGCCAGGATGTGACCGCCCTGTACGCGTCTGATAACCCCCTGGATGTGCTGAGCCGCGCCGAGAAGGTCGACCTGCTCAAGCGCGTCGATGCCGCCACCCGCGCCCTCGATCCGCGCATCCAGCAGGTCAGCGTAAGCATGGCCGGGGTCTGGGAGCGGATCCTGGTCGCCGCCGCCGATGGCAGCCTGGCCGCCGATGTGCGTCCGCTGGTGCGTTTCAATGTCAGCGTGATCGTCGAGCACAATGGCCGTCGCGAGCGCGGCGGGCAGGGCGGTGGTGGGCGTACCGACTACCGCTTCTTCACCGAGGAGCGGGTGATGGGCTATGCCCGCGAGGCGCTGCGCCAGGCCTTGGTCAACCTCGAGGCTATTCCGGCACCTGCCGGCACGCTGCCGGTGGTGCTTGGCCCGGGCTGGTCCGGCGTGCTGCTGCACGAGGCGGTCGGTCACGGCCTGGAGGGCGACTTCAACCGCAAGGGCAGTTCGGCGTTCAGCGGGCGTATCGGCGAGAAAGTGGCCTCGAGCCTGTGCACCATCGTCGACGACGGGACCCTGGAGGGCCGCCGCGGCTCGCTCAGCATCGACGACGAAGGCACGCCGACCGAGTGCACCACGCTGATCGAGAACGGCATCCTCAAGGGCTACATGCAGGACAAGCTCAACGCCCGCCTGATGGGCATGGCGGTCACCGGCAACGGCCGGCGTGAATCCTACGCTCACCTGCCGATGCCGCGCATGACCAACACCTACATGCGTGCCGGCGACAGCGACCCCGAGGAAATCATCCGCTCGGTGAAGAAGGGCATCTACTGCGCCAACCTCGGTGGTGGCCAGGTGGACATCACCAGCGGCAAGTTCGTGTTCTCCACCAGCGAGGCCTACCTGATCGAGGACGGCAGGATCACCGCGCCGGTGAAGGGTGCGACCTTGATCGGCAATGGTCCGGAAGCGATGAGCCGGGTATCGATGGTCGGCAATGACCTGGCGCTGGACAGCGGCGTGGGCACGTGCGGGAAGGATGGGCAGTCGGTGCCGGTAGGCGTTGGCCAGCCGACCCTGAAGCTGGATGCGATTACCGTGGGCGGTACAGGGGCTTGATGCCGGCAGGGACCGCTTTGCGGTCCTTTCGCGGCGCAAGGCCGCTCCTACAGGTGTGCGCGTTCCCTGTAGGAGCGGCCTTGTGCCGCGATGGGCTGCGTAGCAGCCCCAGGATGTCGGGTTTAACGCAGACCGCGCTGGACCTCGTCGAGGTCGCGGATGTACTTGAACACTTTACGCGCAGCCGCAGGCGGCTTGTTCCGCGCCTTCTCGTGCTGGGCATGACGGATCAGCGAGCGCAGGTGCTGGCGATCGGTGTCGGGAAACTCGTTGACGAAGCGTTCGAGGTCCTCGTCGTTACCGTCGATCAGGCGGTCGCGCCAGCGCTCGAGGCCGTGGAAGCGCTCGTTGTACTGGCGGCTGGAGCTGTCGATCTGATCGAGCACGGCATGAATGGCGTCCAGGTCCTGGTCGCGCATCAGCTTGCCGACGAACGACATGTGGCGTTTGCGGGCACCGTGTGCAACGTGCTTGCAGGCCTCGGCCAGCGCCTTGCGCAGCTCGTCGGTCAACGGCAGGCGGGCCAGGGTGTCGGCCTTGAGGGTGGTGAGGCGCTCACCGAGCTCGACCAGCGCATGCAGCTCGCGCTTGATCTGGGTTTTGCTTTTTTCGCCATCGAAGGCGTCGTCGTAAGAATCAACCATGGGGGCAGTCCGCAGGAAATCGCCGCCATGATAACCAGTCGGGGGCCGCTTGTCCGGCCCGGTCGTAGAATGACCCAAGCCGTACGCAGAATTTTCAGTGGAGAGAACCATGAGTGCAGTCCAGAGCGTAGGCCCCAAGGACCTGCCGGCGTTGCAGGAACAGGTCGAGGCGATCGTCGCCGAGGCGCGCCGTCAGGGCGCCAGCGCCTGCGAAGTGGCGGTGTCGCTGGAGCAGGGCCTGTCCACCACGGTGCGTCAGCGCGAAGTCGAGACGGTCGAGTTCAACCGCGACCAGGGCTTCGGCATCACCCTCTACGTTGGCCAGCGCAAGGGTTCGGCCAGCACCTCGGCCAGTGGTCCTGAGGCGATCCGCGAGACCGTCGCGGCAGCCCTGGCAATCGCCAAGCACACCTCCGAGGACGCGTGTTCGGGGCTGGCCGATGCCGCCCTGATGGCCCGCGAGATCCCTGACCTTGACCTGTACCACGACTGGGACATCGAGCCGGAGAAGGCCATCGAGATGGCGCTGGCCTGCGAGGCGGCGGCGTTCGACGCCGACAAGCGCATCCTCAACGCCGATGGCACCACCCTCAATACCCACCAGGGCGTGCGGGTCTATGGCAACAGCCACGGCTTCATCGGCGGCTACGCGTCCACCCGGCACAGCCTGAGCTGCGTGATGATCGCCGAGGCCGACGGGCAGATGCAGCGTGACTACTGGTACGACGTCAATCGCCAGGGCAACCTGCTGGCCGACCCGCGCAGCATCGGCCAGCGCGCCGCGCAACGCGCCGCCAGCCGCCTCGGCGCGCGTCCGGTGCCGACCTGCGAGGTGCCGGTACTGTTCTCGGCGGAGCTTGCCGGCGGCCTGTTCGGCAGCTTCCTGTCGGCGATTTCCGGCGGCAACCTGTACCGCAAGTCGTCGTTCCTCGAAGGCACCCTCGGCCAGCGCCTGTTCCCCACCTGGCTGACCCTCGACGAGCGGCCGCACATCCCGCGCGCGCTGGGCAGCGCGGCATTCGACGGCGACGGCCTGGCCACCTACGCCAAGCCGTTCGTCGACAAGGGCGAGCTGGTGTCCTACATCCTCGGCACCTATTCCGGGCGCAAGCTGAGCCTGCCGAGCACCGCCAACGCCGGGGGCGTGCACAACCTGTACGTCAGCCATGGCGTGGAGGACCAGGCGGCACTGATTCGCCGCATGGGCCGCGGCCTGCTGGTAACCGAGCTGATGGGGCATGGCCTGAACATGGTGACCGGTGACTATTCCCGTGGCGCTGCGGGCTTCTGGGTCGAAAACGGCGAGATCCAGTTCCCGGTCCAGGAAGTGACCATCGCCGGCAACATGAAGGACATGTTCCAGCAGATCGTGGCGATCGGCAGCGATATCGAGACCCGCAGCAATATCCACAGTGGCTCGGTGCTGATCGAGCGGATGACGCTGGCTGGCAGCTGATCGGCGCTCTGTCATCAGCAGGGGAGTAGGGGAGCGTGGGAGCGGGCTTGCCCCGCGATATTCTTACCTGCAATCGCGAGGCAAGCTCGCTCCCACGCTGCCCTGCTCATGCCTTGCAAAGGACCCGGCCATCGCGCCGGGTTTCTTTTGCCCATCGTCTAGCTTGAACTGATTCTATTTCTCACATAATAATGAATATCATTATCCAGCAACCCGGCGATGATGTTCATGAAACCCGTCCTCCACGAACTGCCCTACCTGGAAAACTGGCGCTGGCTCAGCCGGCGCATCCGCTGCGCGCTCGAACCCGACGAGCCGCGTCTGATCGAGCATTACCTGGCCGAAGGGCGCTACCTGGTGTGCTGCACCGAAACCTCGCCCTGGACCGTGGCGCTGACCGCCTTCCGCCTGCTGCTGGATACCGCCAACGATCGCATGCTGCCGTGGCATTGGCGCTGCCTGTGCCTGGACCAGGCCTGGCGGCCCTTGCTCGACCTGCGCAACCTTGATCGCCGCGAACAAAACCTGCGCTGGCAGCCCTACGCGATGCAGCTCGCCAACAGCGTGCTGCTGCCGTCGATTTCTCCCGAAGAACTGATGCAAGGACTTGAAGATGAGTGATACCCGTATCGAGCGTGACAGCATGGGCGAACTGCAGGTGCCGGCCCAGGCCCTGTACGGTGCCCAGACCCAGCGCGCGGTCGACAACTTCCCGGTCAGCGGCAAGCCGATGCCGGCCCAGTTCATCCGCGCCCTGTTGCTGGCCAAGGCGGCGGCGGCCAAGGCCAACGTCGAGCTGTCCCAGCTGAGCGCGGGGCAGGGCGAGGCCATCGTCAAGGCGGTCGAGCAACTGCTGGCCGGCGACTTTATCCAGCATTTCCCGGTGGATGTGTTCCAGACCGGTTCCGGCACCAGCTCGAACATGAACGCCAACGAGGTCATCGCCACCCTGGCCAGTCGCGTGCTGGGCGAGCCGGTCAATGCCAACGACCACGTCAACTGTGGCCAGAGCAGCAACGACATCATCCCCACCACCATCCATGTCAGCGCCGCCCTGGCCCTGCACGAGCAGCTGCTGCCGGCCCTGCGCCACCTCACCCAGGTGATCGAGGCCAAGGCGCTCGAAGTACACAAGCATGTGAAGACCGGCCGAACCCACCTGATGGACGCCATGCCGGTGCGCATGAGCCAGGTGCTCGGCGGCTGGGCCGCGCAGGTCAAGGGCGCCCAGGCGCATATCGAAGCCACGCTGCCGAGCCTGCAGGCGCTGGCCCAGGGCGGCACCGCCGTGGGCACCGGCATCAACGCCCATCCGCAGTTCGCCGCAGGCTTTGCCCGCCAGTTGAGCGGCCTGACCCAGGTCGAATTCACTCCTGGCGAGAACCTGTTCGCCCTGATCGGCTCCCAGGACACCGCCGTGGCCTTGTCCGGGCAGCTCAAGACCGCCGCCGTGGCGCTGATGAAGATCGCCAACGACCTGCGCTGGATGAACTCGGGCCCGCTCGCCGGCCTCGGTGAAATCGAGCTGCAGGGCCTGCAGCCGGGCTCATCGATCATGCCGGGCAAAGTCAATCCGGTGATCCCGGAAGCCACCGCCATGGTCGCCGCCCAGGTGATCGGCAACGATGCCACCATCGCCGTGGCCGGGCAGTCGGGCAACTTCGAGCTCAACGTGATGCTGCCGGTGATTGCCCGCAACCTGCTGGAAAGCATCGAGCTGATGGCCAACGTCAGCCGCCTGCTGGCCGACAAGGCCATCGCCAGCTTCAAGGTCAACGAAACCAAGCTCAAGGAAGCGCTGTCGCGCAACCCGATCCTGGTTACCGCGTTGAACCCGATCATCGGCTACCTCAAGGCCGCCGAGATCGCCAAGACCGCCTACAAAGAGGGCCGCCCGATCATCGACGTGGCGCTGGAGCACTCCGACCTGTCGCGTGATCAGCTCGAGGCGCTGCTGGATCCGGAAAAACTCACCGCCGGCGGCATCTGAGCCCGGGCCGCCCAGGAGACACGTCATGCAGCACTGGAAACGCACCACGCAAGACGCCAACCGCCTGTTCGAGCAGGGCGAGTTGGTCGATGCCCGGGAACACTACCTGCAAGCCCTGGCCCTGGCCCAGGTGCTGTTTGAGCGCTGGCATGACGTCGACGAGGCGGTGGCCGCACTGGTCATCGCCCATCACAACCTGGCCGATCTGCACTTGCGCCTGAACCAGCCGCACGAAAGCGCCGACTACCTGTGCGCGGCACACCAGCGGCTGCTCCAGGCCAGCCAGGATCAGCGCCTGCCCCAGGCCCTGCGCGACGCCGCGTTGCGCCACAGCGGGCGCACCTACACCGAGTTGCTGAGTTTCATCGCCGAATACGGCCAATACCCGCGTACCGAGCGCCTGCTCAGCCGACAGGCCCCGGTGGCCAGCGAGCTGGTCGCGCATACGGATATCACTGATCGCACACCTGCCTACGGAATCCACTGACATGCCGCATACCTTGCCTGCGTTGCCCTATGCCTACGATGCGCTGGAACCGCACATCGACACCCAGACCATGGAGATCCACCACAGCAAGCATCACCAGACCTACGTCAATGGCCTGAACACAGCCATCGAGGGCACCGAGTGGGCCGAGTGGCCGGTCGAGAAGCTGGTCGGTGCAGTGCAGTCGCTGCCCGAGAGCCTGCGCGGGCCAGTGACCAATCACGGTGGCGGGCATGCCAACCACACCCTGTTCTGGACCGTGATGTCACCCAAGGGGGGCGGCCAGCCACAGGGTGAGCTGGCCAAGGCCATCGATGCGCAGCTCGGCGGCTTCGAGGCGTTCAAGGAGGCTTTCACCAAGGCCGCACTGACCCGTTTCGGCAGCGGCTGGGCCTGGCTGAGCGTGACCCCGCAGAAAACGCTGGTAGTGGAGAGCAGCGGCAACCAGGACAGCCCGCTGATGCACGGCAACACGCCGATCCTCGGCCTGGACGTGTGGGAGCACGCCTACTACCTGAAGTACCAGAACCGTCGTCCGGAATACATTGGCGCCTTCTACAACGTGGTCGACTGGGCCGAAGTGGAACGTCGCTACCTTGAAGCCCTGAAACGAGTCTGACCGGTATGCGCTCCGAGGTGATGTCTGTCAGCAGTGTGCGCCTGTTCCGCCTGGCGCTTGGGACCTTGCTGTTGCTGGTCGGCACCGCGTTGCTGGTGGCGCGGGGCATCGCCTGGCTGGACCTGGAACCGCGCATGTTGCGTGCCCTTGAGGGCGGCGCATTGTGCGCGCTGGGGACGGCGTTGGGCGCGGTACCGGTATTGGTGATCCGCAACATGCCGGTGGCCGTGGCCGACACCTTGCTCGGCTTCGGCGCCGGGGTGATGCTGGCGGCCACCGCGTTCTCGCTGATCATTCCCGGGCTGGATGCGGCACAATCCATCGGCTTCAGCCCATGGGGCGCCGGTGGGGTGATCAGCAGCGGCCTGCTGTTCGGCGCGTTGTGCCTGTTCCTGGTCGATCTCAAGGTCTCCGGCGCTTCGCCAGAGGCCTTGGTCGGCAGCGATCAGCAACCGGTGATCGCTGCACGGATCTGGTTGTTTGTCATCGCCATCATTGCCCACAACATTCCCGAAGGCATGGCCATCGGCGTGTCCGCCGGCGGTGGCATGCCCGATGCCGACAGCCTGGCCATGGGCATCGCGCTGCAGGATGTGCCGGAGGGACTGGTGATCGCCCTGGTGCTGGCTGGGGCGGGCATGTCGCGGTTCAAGGCGTTCCTGATCGGCGCGGCGTCTGGGCTGGTCGAGCCACTGGCCGCGGTGATCTGCGCCTGGCTGGTGAACATCGCCGAACTGCTGTTGCCGCTGGGCCTGGCCTGCGCGGCGGGGGCAATGCTGCTGGTGGTGACCCAGGAGATCATTCCCGAATCGCGCAGCAACGGGCATCACCGCCTGGCGAGCCTGGGGCTGTGTGTCGGGTTCTGCCTGATGATGGTGATGGACACGGCGATGTCCTGAGCCCGGCACGGTCCCTGTAGGAGCGGCCTTGTGCCGCGAAAGGGCTGCATGGCAGCCCCTGGTTTTCAGCAACATTGCTGCATTGCCGGGGCTGCTACGCAGCCCTTTAGCGGCACAAGGCCGCTCCTACAGGAAGCGTGCGCAGTCGCTAGCGGCGCTTACTCGCCTTCGTCGAAGAAATTGTTGATCAACGCGACCAGTGCATCCATGGCCTCACCGTCCTGCTCGCCCTCGGTGTGCAGGTGCACCGGCGTGCCCTTGCCCGCGGCGAGCATCATCACCGCCATGATGCTCTTGCCGTCCACCAGCTTGTCCGGCGCGCGGCCGACCCGTACTTGGCAGGGGAAGCGACCGGCCACGCCGACGAACTTGGCGGCCGCCCGCGCATGCAGGCCCAGCTTGTTGATGATGGTGATTTCGCGGGCGGGCATCGTGGGGCGGATCCTGTGGGCTAGAGGTCGCGGTGGCGGACCTGGACGTTTTTCAGGGATTGCTGGAGCAGTTGGCCAAGCCGTTCGGTGATGTACACCGAGCGGTGGTGGCCGCCGGTACAGCCGATGGCGATGGTGACATAGGCGCGGTTGCTGGCGGCGAAGCGTGGCAGCCACTTGAGCAGGTAGCCGGAGATGTCCTGGAACATTTCCTCGACGTCCGGCTGGGCGGCCAGGTAATCGATCACCGGCTGTTCGAGGCCGGAATGCTCGCGAAGTTCCGGCTTCCAGTATGGATTGGGCAGGCAACGCACATCGAACACCACATCGGCGTCCACCGGCATGCCGCGCTTGAAGCCGAACGACTCGACCAGGAACGCGGTGCCTGGCTCGGGCTGGTTGAGCAGGCGCAGCTTGATCGAATCGCGCAGCTGGTAGAGGTTCAGATTGGTGGTGTCGATTTTCAGGTCGGCGAGGTCGGCGATCGGCCCGAGCAGCTCGCTTTCCACGCGGATCGCCTCGGCCAGCGAGCGGCTGTCGTTGGTCAGCGGATGGCGGCGGCGGGTTTCCGAGAAGCGCTTGAGCAGGGTGTCTTCGTCGGCGTCCAGGTACAGCACGTCGCACTGGATATGCCGCGAACGTGCCTCATCCAGCAGTTCGGGGAAGCGCGACAGGTGGCTGGGGAGGTTGCGCGCATCGATGGATACCGCGACCTTCGGTTGCAGCAACTCGGTGTTGATCAGCGCGTTTTCCGCCAACTGCGGCAACAACCCGGCGGGCAGGTTGTCGATGCAGTAGTAGCCGTTGTCTTCCAGCACGTCGAGGGCGGTGCTCTTACCGGAGCCGGAGCGGCCGCTGACGATGATCAGGCGCATGTTCAGTGCTCGTTCTGTACGTCCAGGACGACCTGGTAAAGGGCATCGCTGCTGTCGGCGGCACGCAGGCGATCGCGGACCTCCTTGCGATCGAGCATGCTGGCGATCTGGCGCAGCAGTTCAAGGTGAGCATCGGTGGCAGCTTCCGGGACCAGCAGGACGAACAGCAGGTCGACCGGTGCGCCATCGATGGCATCGTAATCGATAGGGGCGTCCAGGTGCAGCAGGGCGCTCACTGGCGCGGTGCAGCCCACAAGCCGGCAGTGGGGAATGGCAATGCCATTGCCAAAACCGGTGGAGCCCAGTTTTTCCCGAGCGATGAGCTTGTCGAAGACGTCTTGCATCTCCAGCTCGGGTACTTGCTCGGCGATCAGGTTGGCGACCTTTTCCAGGGCGCGCTTCTTGCTGCCGCCCGGCACGTTCACGAGGGAACGGCCGGGGGTCAGGATGGTTTCAAGTCGGATCATGGATGAGGGGGATCAGCGGGCGGCTGCGCCTTGCAGCAGGCTTTGCTGTTTTTCCTTGTGTTTTTTCAGTTGGCGATCAAGTTTGTCTGCCAGGGCGTCGATCGCCGCATACATGTCTTGATGTTCGGCGTTGGCGACGACTTCGCCACCGGGAATCTGGAGTGTGGCTTCCACCTTCTGCTGCAGCTTCTCGACCTTCATGATCACCGTCGCATTGGTGATCTTGTCGAAATGACCCTCCACGCGGGCGAGCTTCTCAAGCACGTAATCGCGCAGTGGTTGGGTGACTTCTACATGCTGTCCACTGATGTTGACTTGCATACAGCTTCTCCTTTGTTGCCCGTGCATAAAGAGGCAGGTATTGCACCTGCCACTGAAACGCTGTGGCACATCCCGGGGCTACATCAGTCGCTTGCGCTCGCTCGACGGGGCGATGCCCAACGATTCGCGGTACTTGGCGACGGTGCGACGGGCTACCTGGATGCCTTGTGCCTCCAGTAAACCAGCGATCTTGCTGTCACTCAATGGCTTTTTCTGATTTTCCGCCGCCACCAGTTTCTTGATGATCGCGCGGATCGCCGTGGACGAGCATTCGCCGCCTTCGGCGGTGCTCACGTGGCTGGAGAAAAAGTATTTCAGTTCGTAGATGCCGCGCGGGGTGTGCATGTATTTTTGCGTGGTCACCCGGGAAATGGTCGACTCGTGCATGCCCACCGCCTCGGCGATATCGTGCAGCACCAGTGGCTTCATGGCCTCGTCGCCGTGGTCGAGGAAGCCGCGCTGGTGCTCGACGATCTGCGTCGCCACCTTCATCAGCGTCTCGTTGCGGCTCTGCAGGCTCTTGATGAACCAGCGCGCTTCCTGCAACTGGTTGCGCATGAAGGTGTTGTCGGCGCTGGTGTCGGCGCGGCGGACGAAGCCGGCGTACTGCGGGTTGACCCGCAGGCGCGGTACCGCTTCCTGGTTGAGCTCGACCAGCCAGCGCTCGCTGTCCTTGCGCACGATGACGTCAGGCACGACGTACTCGGGCTCGCTGGACTCGATCTGCGAGCCGGGCCGCGGGTTGAGGGTCTGCACCAGTTCGATGATCTGGCGCAGTTCGTCTTCCTTGAGCTTCATGCGGCGCATCAGCTGGCTGTAGTCGCGGCTGCCGAGCAGGTCGATGAAGTCGGTGACCAGGCGCTGGGCCTCGCTCATCCACGGTGTCGAGGCCGGCAGCTGGCGCAGTTGCAGCAGCAGGCATTCGCCCAGGGAACGGGCGCCAATGCCGACAGGTTCGAACTGCTGGATGCGGTGCAGCACCGCCTCGACCTCGTCCAGCTCGATGTCGAGTTCCGGATCGAAGCCTGCGCAGATCTCCTCGAGGGTGTCTTCCAGGTAGCCCTGGCTGTTGATGCTGTCGATCAGGGTGACGGCGATCAGGCGGTCGGTGTCGGACATCGGCGCCAGGTTGAGCTGCCACAGCAGGTGGCTCTGCAGACTCTCGCCGACCGAGGTGCGGGTGGTGAAGTCCCACTCGTCGTCATCGTTGCTCGGCAGGCTGCTGGCGCTGGTCTGGTAGATGTCTTCCCAGGCGGTGTCGACCGGCAGTTCGTTGGGGATGCGCTCGGCCCATTCGCCGTCTTCGAGGTTTTCCGCGGTGCTGCTGGTACTGGTTTCCTGGAAACTGTTGTCCTGGACTTCGGCGGTCGGCTTGTTCTCGGCGTTGTCCGCCATCGGATCGCTGTTGTCGAAGTCCTCGCCGTCTTCCTGACGTTCGAGCATCGGATTGGACTCCAGCGCTTCCTGGATTTCCTGCTGGAGGTCCAGGGTGGAGAGCTGAAGCAGACGGATGGCCTGTTGCAACTGCGGGGTCATCGTCAGTTGCTGGCCCATTTTTAGGACGAGCGATGGTTTCATGGCTGGGGCTTGATACCTTGTTGCCGGCGCGCATGCGCCATCCACTACACGGAGGGCGCCTGGGCGCCGATTTTAAGCAAGTTGTATGCCTGAAATTGCAGCGTTTGCCTAGAGCACTGTAACAACTTAAGCCTCGAACAGGCGCTTGCGCCAGTGCTCCGGGCAGGCCGGGGTCAGAGTCGGAACTCGTGCCCCAGGTACACTTCCTTGACCAGCTGGTTGGCCAGGATGGTCTCGGCGTCGCCTTCGGCGATCAGCTGGCCATCGTTGACGATGTAGGCGGTCTCGCAGATGTCCAGGGTCTCGCGAACGTTGTGGTCGGTGATCAGTACGCCGATGCCCTTGTTCTTGAGGTGGTGGATGATCTGCTTGATGTCGCCCACGGAGATCGGGTCGACACCGGCAAAGGGTTCGTCCAGCAGGATGAACTTGGGCGCGGTGGCCAGGGCGCGGGCGATCTCGACGCGGCGGCGTTCACCGCCGGAGAGGCTCATGCCGAGGTTGTCGCGGATGTGGCTGATGTGGAATTCCTGCAGCAGGCTTTCCAGCTCCTTGCGCCGGCCGTCGCGGTCGAGGTCCTTGCGGGTCTCGAGGATGGCCATGATGTTGTCGGCCACCGACAGCTTGCGGAAGATCGAGGCTTCCTGCGGCAGGTAGCCGATACCGGCCTGGGCGCGGCCGTGCATGGGCTGGTGGCTGACGTCGAGGCTGTCGATCAGCACGCGGCCCTGGTCGGCCTGGACCAGGCCGACGATCATGTAGAAACAGGTGGTCTTGCCGGCGCCGTTGGGGCCGAGCAGGCCGACGATCTGGCCGCTGTCGATGGACAGGCTGACGTCGCGAACGACCTGCCTGCCCTTGTAGCTCTTGGCCAGGTGCTGGGCTTTGAGGGTTGCCATTTACTCGGCCTTTTTCTTCGGTTGAATGACCATGTCGATGCGCTGACGTGGTGCAGTCACGTTGCCACCGCGACCGGCGGTAGCCACCTGGGTCTTGGTGTTGTAGACGATCTTCTCGCCTTCGGTGGTGTTGCCTTCGTTCTCGACCTTGGCGCGGTCGGTAAGGATCACCGTGTCTTTCTGCGCCTGGTACTGGATGGTCACGGCCCAGCCTTTCATCTTGTCGGGCTTGGCGGCGCTCTGCTGCTGCTCGAAGTAGGCCAGGTTGCCCACCGAGGTGACCACGTCGATGTCGCCGGAGGCGGAGCGGGTCATGGTCACGGTGTTGCCTTTGATCATCATCGAACCTTGGGTGATGATCACGTCGCCGGTGTAGGTGGCAACGCCCTGCTTGTCGTCCAGGTGGGCGTTGTCCGCCTGGATGCGGATCGGCTGGTCACGGTCATTCGGCAGGGCGAAGGCGCTCGCGCTTCCCAGTGCTACGCCCAGGCTGAGCAGAAGGGGGATGGTTTTAACGAGCCTCATACTGTCCTCTTACGTTAGAGAGCAGGTCCATCCTGCCTTCTTTCAAATACGCTTTCATTCCTTTGCCCGTAGTCGTGCCACCGGCGCCGTCGATTCTAACGGCTTGCTCGGTCTGCGCATATTGCTTCTGCGGGAACACGGTCATGCGTGTGCTGGTGATGATGGTTTCACGTTGCTTGTCGTCGGTGCGCGCCACGCGCACATCGTCGATCAGTTCGACCTCGGTGCCGTCCGGGTTGACCTCGGCGCGCTTGCTCTGCACGTGCCAGGGGTACTCGGTGCCGCGGTACATGTGCAGGTCGGGCGTGGTTACCAGGGTGACCTCGCTGGCCTTGAGGTGCTCGACCTTGGCGGCGGTCATCTCGTACTGCAGCTTGCCGTCGGGCAAGAACTGCAGGCTGTGGGCGTTGATCGCGTAGTAGTCGATGGCACTCTGGTCGACCTGGGCCTGCGGCTGGTCGAGGAAGGTCTCCGGGCTGATGTTCCAATAGCCTACCGCAACCAGCACGGCGGCGATCCCGCCTAGCAGCGCGACATTTCTGATCTTCTTGCTGAGCATGGGCAGCCTTACAGGTAATGGGCGTTGGCAGCGTCCAGGGTGCCCTGGGCCTGCATGATCAGTTCGCAGAACTCGCGGGCGGCGCCTTCGCCGCCGCGAGCCAGGGTGACGCCGTGGGCGTGCTGGCGAACGAATGCCGCGGCGTTGTGCACCGCCATGCCCAGGCCCACGCGGCGGATCACCGGCAGGTCGGGCAGGTCGTCGCCGAGGTAGGCGACCTGTTCATAGCTTAGATTGAGTTCGGCGAGCAGGCCGTCGAGCACCACCAGTTTGTCCTCGCGGCCCTGGAACAGGTGCGGGATGCCGAGGTTCTTCGCCCGGCGCTCGACCACCGGGGTCTTGCGCCCGCTGATGATCGCGGTGGTCACGCCCGCGGCCATGAGCATCTTGATGCCGTGGCCGTCGAGGGTGTTGAAGGTCTTGAACTCGCTGCCGTCCTCGAGGAAATACAGGCGGCCGTCGGTGAGCACGCCGTCGACGTCGAACACCGCCAGCTTGATGGCCTTGGCGCGTTGCATCAGGTCCTGGTTCATTTACATCACTCCGGCGCGCAGCAGGTCGTGCATGTTCAGGGCGCCGGTCGGGCGGTCTTCCTGATCGACCACCACCAGCGCGCTGATCTTGTGGTCTTCCATGATCTTCAGTGCCTCGGCGGCGAGCATCTCGGCGCGGGCGGTCTTGCCGTGCACGGTCATGACCTCGTCGATGAGGGTCTTGTGCACGTCGATGTTGCGGTCCAGGCTGCGGCGCAGGTCGCCGTCGGTGAATACGCCGGCAAGCTTGCCGTCGTCACCCAGGACCACGGTCATGCCCAGACCTTTGCGAGACATTTCAAGCAGCGCGTCCTTGAGCAGGGTGCCGCTCTTGACCACCGGGAGTTCTTCGCCGGCATGCATGACGTTCTCGACCTTCAGCAACAGGCGGCGGCCCAGTGCGCCACCGGGGTGGGAGAAGGCGAAATCCTCGGCGGTGAAGCCGCGGGCCTCCAGCAGGGCGATGGCCAGGGCGTCGCCCAGCGCCAGCGCCGCAGTGGTGGAGGAGGTCGGCGCCAGGTTGAGCGGACAGGCTTCCTGGGCGACGCTGGCGTCGAGGTTGACCTCGGCGGCCTGGGCCAGGGGCGAGTCGGGGTTGCCGGTCAGGCTGATCAGCTGGATGCCCAGGCGCTTGATCAGTGGCAGCAGGGTGACGATCTCGGCGGTGCTGCCGGAGTTGGACAGGGCAAGAATGACATCGTCCCGGGTGATCATGCCCATGTCGCCATGGCTGGCTTCGGCCGGGTGCACGAAGAACGCCGGAGTGCCGGTGCTGGCCAGGGTGGCGGCGATCTTGTTGCCGATGTGCCCCGACTTGCCCATGCCCACCACCACGACCCGTCCCTTGCTGGCCAGGATCAGTTCGCAGGCCTTGACGAAGTCACCGTCGATGCGGGCCAGCAGGGCTTCCACGGCCTCGAGTTCGAGGCGCAGGGTGCGCTGGGCGGATTGGATCAGCTCGCTGGATTGGGTCATGTCGAAACGCAATGCCTGATGAAAAGGCGGCGATTATAGCCGCAATGTGTGAAAGGCTCATCCTTCGAATGTCATATGGATGCCGCGCCAGCCTGTCTGTGCCCTGAACGAGTGCGGGGACGCCCTTGGGGCGGGCCTATCAGCGGTGCTATAGTTCGCCGCTATTCGGCCCGCCGGGGACCTGTGTGCCTTCAAGATGAAGGCAGGCGTCCACATGACGAGGCTGCACTAGCAAGGAGTCTAGATGAGTGTGGATAGCGCCTACGCGGTCGAGTTGAAGGGCGTCACCTTCAAGCGCGGTTCGCGCAGCATTTTCAGCAACGTGGACATACGCATTCCCCGCGGCAAGGTCACCGGCATCATGGGGCCTTCGGGGTGCGGCAAGACCACCTTGCTGCGCTTGATGGGCGCGCAGTTGCGCCCGTCCGGTGGCGAGGTCTGGGTCAACGGGCAGAACCTGCCCGCGTTGTCGCGCAGCGACCTGTTCGACGCGCGCAAGCAGATGGGCGTGCTGTTCCAGAGCGGCGCGCTGTTCACCGACCTGGATGTGTTCGAGAACGTGGCCTTCCCGCTGCGGGTGCATACGCAGCTGTCGGACGAGATGATCCGTGACATCGTGCTGATGAAGCTGCAGGCCGTGGGCCTGCGCGGCGCCATCGACCTGATGCCCGACGAGCTGTCCGGCGGCATGAAGCGTCGCGTGGCGCTGGCCCGGGCGATCGCCCTCGACCCGCAGATCCTCATGTACGATGAACCGTTCGTCGGCCAGGACCCGATCGCCATGGGCGTGCTGGTGCGCCTGATCCGCCTGCTCAACGATGCCCTGGGCATCACCAGCATCGTGGTGTCCCACGATCTCGCGGAAACCGCGAGCATCGCCGACTACATCTATGTGGTCGGCGACGGCCAGGTGCTGGGGCAGGGCACGCCGGACGAACTGATGGGCTCGGACAATCCGCGCATCCGCCAGTTCATGAAAGGCGACCCGGACGGCCCGGTACCCTTCCACTTCCCTGCGCCTGACTACCGCGCCGATCTGCTGGGGGCGCGTTGATGCGCAGAAAATCCTTACTCGAACGTATCCGTCTGTTCGGCCGTTCGGCCATCGATGTGCTGGCCGTGCTGGGACGCTCGTGCCTGTTCCTCGGCCATTCGCTGGGCGGGCGCAGCGGCATCGGTGGCTTCCAGCTGCTGGTCAAGCAACTGTATTCGGTGGGCGTGCTGTCGCTGGCGATCATCGTCGTGTCCGGCGTGTTCATCGGCATGGTGCTGGCCCTGCAGGGCTACAGCATCCTCGCCAGGTACGGCTCGGAGCAGGCCGTGGGGCAGATGGTCGCCCTGACCCTGCTGCGCGAGCTGGGGCCGGTGGTCACCGGTTTGCTGTTCGCCGGCCGCGCGGGCTCCGCGCTGACCGCCGAGATCGGCAACATGAAGTCCACCGAGCAACTGTCGAGCCTGGAGATGATCGGCGTCGATCCGCTCAAGTACATCGTCGCCCCGCGCCTGTGGGCCGGCTTCATCTCGCTGCCGCTGCTGGCGCTGATTTTCAGCGTGGTCGGCATCTGGGGCGGCTCGTGGGTCGCCGTGGACTGGCTGGGCGTCTATGAGGGTTCGTTCTGGGCCAACATGCAGAACAGCGTTTCGTTCAGCGACGACGTGATCAACGGGCTGATCAAGAGCCTGGTGTTCGCCTTCGTCGTCACCTGGATCGCCGTATTCCAGGGGTACGACTGTGAGCCCACTTCAGAAGGGATCAGCCGTGCCACCACCAAGACCGTGGTCTATGCCTCGTTGGCAGTCCTGGGTCTGGACTTTATTCTGACCGCCTTGATGTTTGGAGATTTCTGATGCAAAACCGCACCCTGGAAATCGGTGTCGGCCTGTTCCTCCTGGCCGGGATCCTGGCGCTGCTGCTGCTGGCCCTGCGTGTCAGCGGGCTGTCGGCCAGCCCGAGCAGCGACACGTACAAAGTTTATGCGTACTTCGACAATATCGCCGGTTTGACGGTCAGAGCTAAAGTGACCATGGCCGGTGTGACCATCGGCAAGGTCACGGCCATCGATCTGGACCGCGATTCCTACACCGGTCGGGTCACGCTGCAGCTGGACAAGCATGTCGACAACCTGCCGACCGACTCCACTGCCTCGATCCTGACCGCAGGCCTGCTGGGCGAGAAGTACATCGGCATCAGCGTGGGTGGCGAGGACGCGGTACTCAAGGACGGCAGCACCATTCACGACACCCAGTCGGCGCTGGTGCTGGAAGACCTGATCGGCAAGTTCCTGCTCAACTCGGTGGGCAAGGAACCGAAAGAAGCACAACCGGCTAATTAAGGAGTTTCCATGATTTCGATCCTGCGACGTGGCCTGCTGGTTCTGCTGGCGGCCTTCCCCCTGCTGGCCCTGGCGGCGCCGGGGCAATCCGCCCGTGATGTGATCCAGGGCACCACCACGCAGCTGCTCAGCGACCTGAAGGCCAACAAGGAGCAGTACAAGGCCAACCCCGAGGCGTTCTACAACGCGCTCAACAGCAACCTCGGCCCGGTGGTCGATGCCGATGGCATCTCCAGGAGCATCATGACCGTCAAGTACTCGCGCAAGGCGACGCCCGAGCAGATGCAGCGCTTCCAGGAGAACTTCAAGCGCAGCCTGATGCAGTTCTACGGCAACGCCCTGCTGGAGTACAACAACCAGGGCATCACCGTAGACCCGGCCAAGGCCGAGGACGGCGACCGCACCAGCGTCGGCATGAAGATCACCGGCACCAACGGCGCGGTCTATCCGGTGCAGTACACCATGCAGAAGCTCGATGGCGAGTGGAAGGTGCGTAACGTCATCGTCAATGGCATCAACATCGGCAAGCTGTTCCGCGACCAGTTCCAGGACGCCATGCAGCGCAACGGCAACAACCTGGACAAGACCATCGACGGCTGGGCTGGCGAAGTGGCCAAGGCCAAGGCGACCGCCGATACTTCGCCGGATAAGGAAGTCAAATGAGCGACGCCGCCGTGAGCATGGCCGAGCCGGGCGTCCTCGCCCTGGCCGGCGTGCTGGACTACCGCAGCGGTCCGGCCCTGCGCAAGCAGGGCAAGGCGTTGGTCGCGGCGTGCCGCGAGCAGCGCCTGGTGCTCGACTGCACCGCGGTGGTGAAGTCGAGCAGTGTCGGCCTGTCGTTGTTGCTGGGCTTCATGCGCGATGCCCAGGCGGCCGGCAAGACCTGGGAACTGCGCGGTATCCCCGAGGATATGCGGGAAATTGCCGGGGTCTATGACCTCGATGAAGTGTTGGCAGGCTGATGCCCTGCCGTTCGGGAAAGGCCCCTCGGTCAGCGCGCCTTGTCATGGGCTTCGCAGGCGAGGGGCTTTTTTGTATGATGGCCGACCCGCGCGCGTTGGGCGCCGATCGAGGTTGAGCATGCAGGCCGTAGAAGTCAAAAGCTTTCTGGAAGAGAAATTGCCGGGAACCCGGGTCGAAGTTGAAGGCGAAGGCTGCAACTTCCAGTTGAACGTGATCAGCGACGAGCTGGCCGGCCAGAGCCCGGTCAAGCGTCAGCAGGCGATCTATGCTCACCTCAATCCGTGGATCGCCAACGGCAGCATTCACGCGGTAACCATGAAATTCTTCAGCAGCGCAGCCTGGGCTGAGCGCACCTGAGCCAACTTGGCGGCGAGATACGTATGGACAAACTGATTATTACTGGCGGCGCGCGCCTCGACGGCGAGATCCGCATTTCCGGCGCGAAGAACTCGGCGCTGCCGATTCTCTCGGCCACCCTGCTGTGCGATGGTCCGGTCACGGTCGGCAACCTGCCGCACCTGCACGACATCACCACCATGATCGAGCTGTTCGGTCGCATGGGCATCGAGCCTGTGATCGACGAGAAGCTCTCGGTGGAAATCGATCCGCGCACCATCAAGACCCTGGTCGCCCCCTACGAGCTGGTCAAGACCATGCGCGCCTCGATCCTGGTGCTCGGCCCAATGGTCGCCCGTTTCGGTGAGGCCGAAGTGGCCCTGCCGGGCGGTTGTGCCATCGGTTCGCGTCCAGTCGACCTGCACATCCGCGGCCTGGAGGCCATGGGTGCAAAAATCGACGTCGAGGGCGGCTACATCAAGGCCAAGGCGCCCGAAGGCGGCCTGCGCGGCGCGCACTTCTTCTTTGATACCGTCAGCGTGACCGGTACCGAGAACATCATGATGGCCGCCGCCCTGGCCAAGGGCCGCAGCGTGCTGCAGAACGCCGCCCGCGAGCCGGAGGTGGTCGACCTGGCCAACTTCCTGATCGCCATGGGTGCGAAGATCCAGGGCGCCGGCACCGACACCATCACCATCGATGGCGTCGAGCGTCTGCAGCCGACCACCTATCGCGTCATGCCCGACCGTATCGAGACCGGCACCTACCTGGTCGCCGCTGCCGTGACCGGTGGCCGCGTCAAGGTCAAGGACACCGATCCGACCATCCTCGAAGCCGTCCTCGAGAAGCTCAAGGAAGCCGGCGCCGACATCACCACCGGTGAAGACTGGATCGAGCTGGACATGCACGGCAAGCGTCCGAAGGCCGTGAACCTGCGTACCGCCCCGTACCCGGCGTTCCCGACCGACATGCAGGCGCAGTTCATCTCGCTCAACGCCATCGCCGAAGGCACGGGCGCAGTGATCGAGACCATCTTCGAAAACCGCTTCATGCACGTCTACGAGATGCACCGCATGGGCGCACAGATCCAGGTCGAGGGCAACACCGCCATCGTCACTGGCGTCAAGGCGCTCAAAGGTGCTCCGGTAATGGCCACCGACCTGCGCGCTTCCGCCAGCCTGGTGCTGTCGGCGCTGGTCGCCGAAGGCGATACCCTGATCGATCGCATCTACCACATTGACCGTGGCTACGAGTGCATCGAGGAAAAACTGCAGATGCTGGGCGCGAAGATCCGTCGCGTACCGGGCTAGCAGTCATCACGGCGCAGGGACGCGCCAGCCGAATCGTATGCGGTCGGGCTCACGGGCCCGGCCGGCAGTAGACGCTTAAGGACCGACGTTCCAATGTTGACCATCGCGCTATCCAAAGGCCGCATTCTCGACGATACCCTGCCACTGCTGGCCGAAGCCGGCATCGTGCCGACCGAGAATCCGGACAAGAGTCGCAAGCTGATCATCCCGACCACCCAGGATGATGTCCGCCTGCTCATCGTGCGTGCCACCGACGTGCCGACCTATGTCGAGCATGGCGCCGCCGACCTCGGAGTGGCCGGCAAGGACGTGCTGATGGAATACGGCGGCCAGGGCCTGTACGAGCCCCTGGACCTGCAGATCGCCCAATGCAAGCTGATGACCGCCGGCGTAACCGGCGCGCCCGAGCCCAAGGGCCGCCTGCGCGTGGCCACCAAGTTCGTCAACGTAGCCAAGCGCTATTACGCCGAACAGGGTCGTCAGGTCGACATCATCAAGCTGTACGGTTCCATGGAGCTGGCCCCGCTGATCAACCTCGCCGACAAGATCATCGACGTGGTCGACACCGGCAACACCCTGCGCGCCAACGGCCTCGAACCCCAGGAACTGATCGCCACGATCAGCTCGCGCCTGGTGGTCAACAAGGCCTCCATGAAAATGCAGCACGCCCGTATCCAGAGCCTGATCGACACCCTGCGCAACGCCGTCGAATCGCGACACCGCGGCTGACCTCTGCGCGCGACCTCCGCTGTCGCGCCCGTCTATCCGCGTCATAGCCAATTTTCTCAGGTGCCCGCGCGGATGGAGTGGTAGCTTTAGGGCGCCTGAACATCCGCTAATAACGAGGCCCTCGCCATGACCGTGTCCACTGCAATTGCCCGTCTCAACGCCGCTGACCAGGATTTCGCCCGACATCTGGATCATCTGCTGAGCTGGGAAAGCGTGTCCGATGACGCGGTCAACCAGCGCGTGCTCGACATCATCAAGGCTGTGCGCGAGCGCGGTGATGCGGCGTTGGTGGAGTTCACCCAGCGTTTCGACGGTGTCGATGCCACATCGATCAATGATCTGATCCTCGACCGTGCCCGCCTTGAGCTGGCCCTGACCCGCATCACTCCGGTGCAGCGCGAAGCTCTGGAGAAAGCTGCCAGCCGTGTGCGTATCTACCACGAGCGGCAGAAGCAGGACTCCTGGCAGTACACCGAGGCCGACGGCACCGTGCTCGGCCAGAAGGTCACTCCGCTGGACCGCGCCGGCCTGTACGTGCCGGGTGGCAAGGCATCGTACCCATCGTCGGTGCTGATGAATGCGATTCCGGCGAAAGTGGCCGGCGTGGCCGAAGTGGTAATGGTCGTGCCGACCCCGCGTGGCGAGGTCAACGAGCTGGTGCTGGCCGCGGCCTGCATCGCCGGGGTCGACCGGGTATTCACCGTCGGTGGCGCCCAGGCAGTCGCGGCCCTGGCCTATGGCACCGAAAGCGTGCCGCAGGTGGACAAGATCGTCGGCCCGGGCAACATCTACGTGGCCACCGCCAAGCGTCATGTATTCGGCCAGGTCGGTATCGACATGATTGCCGGCCCTTCTGAGATCCTGGTGGTGTGCGACGGCCAGACCGATCCGGACTGGATCGCCATGGACCTGTTCTCCCAGGCCGAGCACGACGAAGACGCCCAGGCCATCCTGGTCAGCCCGGATGCCGAGTTCCTTGACCGTGTGGCCGCCAGCATCGACAAGCTGCTGCCGACCATGGAGCGCGCCGAGATCATCGAGAAGTCGATCAACGGCCGTGGCGCGCTGATCCAGGTGCGTGACATGCAGCAGGCCATCGAGGTGGCCAACCGCATCGCTCCCGAGCACCTGGAACTGTCGGTGGCCGACCCGCAGGCCTGGTTGCCGCAGATTCGCCACGCCGGCGCGATCTTCATGGGCCGCCACACCAGCGAGGCGCTGGGCGACTACTGCGCCGGCCCTAACCACGTGCTGCCGACTTCCGGCACCGCGCGCTTCTCTTCGCCGTTGGGCGTGTATGACTTCCAGAAGCGTTCGTCGATCATCTTCTGCTCCGAGCAGGGCGCGTCCGAGCTGGGTCACACCGCTTCCGTGCTGGCCCGGGGCGAATCGCTGACCGCTCACGCGCGCAGCGCCGAATACCGCATCCTCAACGAGAAGGGGAACTGAGCATGAGTCGATTCTGGAGTCCCTTCGTCAAGGACCTGGTGCCTTACGTGCCGGGCGAGCAGCCCAAGCTTGCGCGGCTGGTCAAGCTGAACACCAACGAGAACCCCTATGGCCCGTCGCCCAAGGCGCTGGAAGCCATGCGTGGCGAGCTCAACGACAACCTGCGGTTGTATCCGGACCCGAACGGTGACCGGCTCAAGCAGGCGGTGGCCGAGTATTACGGCGTGACGCCGGCGCAGGTGTTCGTCGGCAACGGCTCGGACGAGGTGCTGGCGCACATCTTCCACGGCCTGTTCCAGCATGACCGTGGGCCGCTGCTGTTCCCGGATGTGAGCTACAGCTTCTACCCGGTGTATTGCGGCCTGTACGGTATCGCGTTCGAGCAGGTGGCGCTGGATGAGCAGTTCCAGATCCGGGTTTCGGACTACAGCAAGCCCAATGCCGGGGTCATCTTCCCCAACCCCAATGCGCCGACCGGTTGCCTGTTGCCGCTTGAGGCGGTCGAGCAGCTGCTGCAGGCCAACCGGGATTCGGTGGTGGTGGTCGATGAGGCCTACATCGATTTCGGTGGCGAGACGGCCATCAGCCTGGTCGATCGCTATGACAACCTGCTGGTGACCCAGACCTTGTCCAAGTCGCGTTCGCTGGCGGGGCTCAGGGTTGGCCTGGCGGTGGGGCATCCTGATCTGATCGAGGCGTTGGAGCGGATCAAGAACAGTTTCAACTCCTACCCATTGGATCGCATGGCGATTGTCGGGGCGGCGGCGGCGTTTGATGACCGTGCGTATTTCGATGAGACTTGTCGCAAGGTTATCGATAGCCGAGAGGTGCTGGTTGCCGAATTGGTGGCGCGTGGGTTCGAGGTGTTGCCTTCGGCGGCGAACTTCATCTTTGCCCGGCATCCCGGGGAGGATGCTGCGGGGATCGCGGCGCGGTTGCGTGAGCAGGGGGTGATTGTTCGGCACTTCAAGCAGGAGCGGATTGCGCAGTTCCTGAGGATTACCATTGGGACGCCGGAGATGAACGAGGCTTTGCTTGATGCTTTGAATTGATTTCAGGGGTTTGGCTGGGGGCGGATTGGAAGTGGTTGTTCTGACTTCTGATTTGCCCCTTGTTGTTGTTGTTGTTGTTGTTGTTGTTGTTGTTGTTGTTGGGTGGTTTTGGAAGTTGTATGCGCATTCATTTGTGATGTCGACGCTTATTCACCTTTCCGCCCTTACGGCGGGTTACTTTGGTCTTGACTCGCCGTCCGCGGCCAAAGTAACCAAAGCCGCTG